>CAZUTZ010000023.1:0-14514 GCA_964623655.1 uncultured Wenzhouxiangella sp. | reverse complement strand
TTCAGGCCGTGTTGCGCGGCCCGGTAGTCCGGCATCAGTTCGCCCACGCGATTCCAGAAGGCCGGCGAGTGGTTGAGATGCTCGGTGTGGGTCAACTCGTGAATCAGCACATAGCGCACCTGCTCCAGCGAGCAAAACATCAGCCGCGCGTTGAGCGAGATGCGTCCGGTACCCGAGCAGCTGCCCCAGCGCGAGCGCTGGTGGCGAATGCTGAGCGCGCTGTAGTCAAAACCATGGCGCCGTGCCAGTGCATCCAGCTCGCCGCCGAGAAACACCCGGGCCCTGGCCGCCAGCCAGCGTCGCAGCAGCCGGGCCGCCACGTCGTCATCGGCGTCGGCAGGCAGGCTCAAGCGCAGGCACTGATCGAACTCGCGCAGACCGGCGCGGGCGCCTGCAGCAACCCGATACTCCACCCGCCAGCTTCGGTCGACGGCCAGCAGGTCCACCCGCTGCGGCCGGGCACCCAGCAGAGCCGGAGCACATTCGGCGCGCAGGGCCGCATGCCGGCGGCTGACGCTCTCGATCCATTCGCGCCGCTCGGCCAGAAGTCCCGGGATGCGACGCCGGTCGAAGCGCGGCGGCACGGTAACGATCAGGCCTTCGCGCGGATCGACGCGCAGGCGAACATGGCGGGCACGGGGATGGACGCGCACGGAATACGGCGTGCTCATGCGGGCTGCAACATGCGATGGTCGAGTCGAAAATGGTGGGTCTTGGGCTACCATTATGCCGTGTTGAACCACGCCGACCCAACCCGGCTCGCCGCTCGGACGCGATGATCCAGCTTTCCGAAATCACTCTGCGTCACGGCCCCGAAGCCCTGCTGGAGCAGGCTTCGGCGACCGTTTTTCCCGGCCACAAGGTCGGCCTGATCGGCGCCAACGGCTGCGGCAAGACCAGCTTGTTCCGCCTGCTGCTGGGCGAGATGAACCTGGATGGCGGCACCCTGCAGGTGCCGGCGGACTGGCAGCTGGCCCACATGGCCCAGGAGATCGGCGACCTGGAGCGCCCGGCCATCGAATTCGTTATCGACGGCGATGAACGTCTGCGCCGGGCCGAACGGGAAGTGGCTGAGGCCGAAACGGCCGGCGACGGTCATGCCATCGCCGAAGCCCATGCGCACCTCGCCGACGCCGGCGGCTACGACGCCCACGCGCGCGCCGGCGCCCTTTTAAACGGCCTGGGCTTTGCCCCCGATGAGCACAAACGTCCGGTGGGGTCGTTTTCCGGCGGCTGGCGCATTCGCCTGAGCCTGGCCCGGGCGCTGATGGCGCCATCGGACCTGCTGCTGCTCGACGAGCCAACCAACCATCTGGAC
The DNA here is from genome assembly GCA_964623655.1 of uncultured Wenzhouxiangella sp. Taxonomy (GTDB): domain Bacteria; phylum Pseudomonadota; class Gammaproteobacteria; order Xanthomonadales; family Wenzhouxiangellaceae; genus Wenzhouxiangella. Next base: position 13,196 of record CAZUTZ010000023.1, on the reverse strand, counting down.
ATGGAAACCGTGGTCTGGCTGGAAGACTGGCTGCAGCGCTACCCCGGCACGCTGCTGCTGATTTCGCACGACCGCGATTTTCTCGACCAGGTGGTCGACTCGGTGCTGCACATCGAGCAGCGCCGGCTCAACGCCTACAGCGGCGGCTACAGCGACTTCGAGCGCCAGCGCGCCGAACGCCTGGCCGGCCAGCAGGCGGCCTGGGCCAAACAGCAGCGCGAAATCGCCCATATCCAGAAATTCGTCGACCGTTTCCGCGCCAAGGCCAGCAAGGCTCGCGCCGCCCAGAGCCGCCTGAAAACGCTGGAGCGCATGGAACAACTCGCGCCGGCCCATGCCGACTCACCGTTCGACTTTGCCTTTCCGGAACCGCCTCGAGCCAGCAACCCGCTGCTGCATCTCGATCAGGTCGCGCTGGGTTACGGCGACTATCGGGTGCTTGACGAAGTCTCTATCAGTCTCGCCCCGGGCGACCGCATCGGCCTGCTGGGCCTGAACGGCGCGGGCAAATCCACGCTGGTCAGAGCCCTGGCCGGCGAACTGCAGCCGCTGGCCGGCACCCTGACCGCCAGCAACAAGCTGCAGGTGGGCTATTTCGCCCAGCATCAGCTCGAACAACTCGATATCGAAGCCAGCCCGCTGACCCATTTGAGCCGACTGGCGCCCAACCAGCCCGAACAGCCTCTGCGCGATTATCTGGGCGGCTTCGATTTCCGCGGCGACATGGCCACGGCGGCAGTTGGCCGCTTCTCCGGCGGGGAAAAGGCCCGGCTGGTGCTGGCCATGCTGGTCTGGCAGGCACCCAACCTGCTGCTGCGCGATGAACCCAGCAACCACCTCGACCTGGACATGCGCCACGCGCTGACCGTGGCCCTGCAGGGTTTCGAGGGCGCGGTGATCACCGTCTCGCACGACCGCCACCTTCTGGCCAGCACGGTCGATCATTTCTGGCTGGTCAACGACGGCCGCGTGAGCCGCTTCGACGGCGATCTCGAGGACTATCGCCGCTGGCTGCGCACCCGCCCCGATCCGGCCGAAAAACCGGCGGCCAGAGCGCCAGGCGGCGGCCCACGCCAAAGACAAGGCCCGAGCGCGGCCGAGCTGCGCGCGCGCAGCAAACCGCTGCGCAACCGCATCGAAAGACTGACCCGGGCCATCGACGAGGCCAGCCAGGCACTGACCGAAGTCGAACAAGGCCTGGCCGACCCGGATTTATACCGGGAAGACCGTCAGGCGGACCTCCAGCACCTGCTTGAGCGGCAGCGGCACCTGGTCGATCGACAAGGCAGCCTGGAAGCCGACTGGCTGGACGCCGAGGCTGAACTGGAAGCGCTGCATGCCGCAACCGAAACCGAGTAATCGAAATATGGCTCAGAGCGCAGGGTTGTTCCCGCTCCGACCGTGCGCTACCGTAAGGCCAGGCGCGAGCGTTGAATACCCCATGGCCGGCACCGTCATCGACCTCAGGGAATGCAAGCCATGACGAAAATCCTGGCGCTCGGCGATATCCATCTTGGCCGTACACCGGCCGCGCTTCACCCCGACCTGGCCGCTCAGGCTGCCGGCTTGGGCCCCGAAACGGCCTGGTCGCTGAGCGTGACCGAGGCCGTCAAGCGCGAGGTGGACGCCGTAGTGCTGGCCGGCGACGTGGTCGAGCGCAGCCGCGATCTCCTGGTCGCCTACGGTGATCTGAAAAGCGGCGTGGAAAAGCTGGCCGCCGCCGGCATTCCGGTTTTTGCCGTTGCCGGCAATCACGACACGCTGGTGCTGCCGCGCCTGGCAGACGAAATCGAATCATTGCAGCTGCTCGGCGCGCAGGGCCGCTGGCAGGAACAGTCGGTCGGCAAGCTCAGCATCATCGGCTGGTCGTTCCCGCAGGCGCAGGTTCATTACAGCCCGCTACAGGATTTCCCGCCGGTCACGCGACCGGAGCGCGCGATCGGCCTGTTGCATTGCGATCGCGACCAGGCCGACAGCCCGTATGCGCCGGTCGGCAGCGCCGAGCTGGCCTCGGCACCGACGGCTGCCTGGCTGCTCGGCCATATCCACCAGCCCGATGCGCTCACCGGCGACCGCCCCATCGGCTATCTGGGATCCGTCACCGCGCTCCGGGCCTCGGATACCGGCGCCCGCGGGCCCTGGCTTTTGAGCTGGGGAGAATCCGGTATCGCGATGGAGCAGCTGCCGCTGGCGCCGCTGCGCTTTGAAGCGCTCGATATTGACCTCGGCGACATCGAGCATCCCGACCGGCTGGCCGAATTGACGGTGGCCGCCGGCCGCAAGCTGGCCGCCGAACTGAACCGGAATGAATTCATGCCCGAAGTCGTCGGCCTGCGTGTTCGTTGGGTTGGGCGCTGTCGCTTCGAGCGCGAACTCGCGCGCGCCAGCGCCCGCCTGGTTGAAGAATCCAGACCCTGGCGGGAGCAGGGAATCACGCTGTTCCTGCAAAAAGCCGAGATTCACACCACGGCCGACTACGACCTGGACGACATCGCCCGGCGCGCCGACCCCAGCGGCCTGCTGGCCCGTCGACTGCTGATCCTGGCCGACCCGCACCACGAGGATCATCAGCGCCTGATCGAACGGGGCCGGGTCCGACTGCAGCGCGTGGCGGGCCTGCGCGAATTCCAGGCTCTGAGTCCGACGCTGGACGATCGGACCGTGCGCGACTGGCTGCAGCGCGCCGGCCAGCGCGCCCTGCTTGAGCTGCTGGCCCAGCGTCAAGAGTCCGCATGAAGCTCACGCGCCTTGAAATTCGCCACTTGCCGGGCATCGACTCGCCCTTTGCAGTCGACTTCGCGCCGGACACCGTAAACCTGGTGACCGGCCCGAACGGCTCGGGCAAATCCAGCCTGGTGCGGGCGGTCAGAGCCCTGATCAGCCCCGGGCGCGGTGATCCGCATATCGAACTCAGCGCCCGCTGGCAGGACGACAACGGTGAGTTGCGCTGCGAGCGCTCCGGCCCGGTGGTGCAGTGGCGGCGAGGCGATGAAATCGTGCCGGCGCCGCGTCTGCCCGGCCCGGAAGCCGTCGGCGCCTATCTGATCAGCTCCGAGGATCTGAGCGCGCCCGGGCAGACCGAAGCCCACATTGCCGGTCACATCCAGACCCTGCTGGCGGGCGGCTACGACCTGGATGCCGTCATTACCGTCGAGCCCTTCAAGACCCCCTCGCGGCCGCAAAAGCTTGCCGGCGACATCAACAGCACTCAGCGCGCCATCGCTGCCAAGGAAGCCGAGTACGCCGCGCTGCAAGAGCAGATCGAGAACCTGCAGCAGCTTGAGGCCGAGCTGCGGCGGGCCACCCGGTCGGCGTCTTTGCTGCGCACCATCGATGACGCCATCGCCCTGGCCGACGCCCACTCTTCGCGCACGGCGCTGGAAGCGACTTTGATCGAAGAATTCCCCGGCGGCATGGATCGTCTGCACGGGGATGAACTGGAGCGCCTCGAACAAACGCGAGCCGCGCTGGAGCAAAAACAGCAGGCGATCAACATTGAGCAGGAGGCGCTGGCGCACGATCGGGCACAACTGGAGCAAAGCGGCGCCGAGGATCCCGAAGAGCTTGAAGCCATGCAGGCCCGGCTGGCCGACGCCCGGGACGCGCTGGCTGCGACCGAGCAGGCACTGAGCACAAGCGACGAACAGATCGAGGCGGCCGAGCAGGCCCTCTCCCGGGCCGCCCGGCGCCTGGGCAGTGCGCAACCGGACCAGGTCGACCAGCTTGACCAGCCCGCGCTGGAAACCCTGGAGCGACAGGTCGAGAAAGTGCTGGGTCTGCGCGAGAAAATGCGCGCGCTCACCGGCCAGCTGGCGCTGGCGCAAGTGTCCCGCAACCCGACCGGTCGGCCCCAGTCTGACCTGTTGAGCGGGCGCAATGCCCTGAAGGACTGGCTGGCGCTGGCCCGACTCAACCCGCTGGAAGGCGTACTCTGGGGCAGTCTGGCGCTGGCCGCGGTCTTGGGCAGCTGGCGCGTGCTGACGACCCAAAGCCCGTCGTCCAACCCTGAACTGCTGCTGCTGGTCGTGCTCGCCGCGGGTTTACCGCTGGCCATGCTGATCCGTTTCGCGCGCCGCTGGGGCCAGCGCGAGCACTCGCGTCGGCGCTTTCTCGCCACCGCTATCGAGCCGCCGCTCGGGTGGGCCGAAAACGAAGTTGAAAATCGGCTGGAGCGATTGGAGGCCGAGCTGGAAGCGGCCAGGCAACACGAAGTGAGTCAGGCGCGCGCAGGCGAATTACGCGATCAGCTCAACGCTCAGCGCGCCACCCTGGAGCGCTCGCGCGAAAAGCTGAAAAAACAGGCCGATGATCTCGGGATTTCGGCCGATCCGCGCCTGGAAACCGGCTTTCTGCTCTGGTGCCGCCACCTGCAGGACTGGCAGCGCGAACAACAGCGCCTGGACGAGCAGCGCCTGCGCAAAGCGCATCTCCAGGCCCGGCTCGAGCGTCAGACGAACGAGGTCTCGCAGCTATTGCAGCAATACGCCCTGGAGCCCGAGGAAATCTCCTCACGCGCTCTGGCGCATCGGGTCCACCAGCTTCAGCCGCGCATTCGCCGCCTGTCAGAGCTGCAAGGCAGCATTCAGGCACGCCGGCGGCGCGTGCAGGAACTCCAAGGTGATGTTGCCCAGCTCAGGCAGCAGATCAGCCAGTTGTTCGAAACTGTCGGGCTGGCTGACGGCGAAATCGCCAGCCTGCGCCAGAAGATCGAGTTGTTTCCGTCATGGCAGGCCATGGAGCAGCAACGGCGCGAATTCAGCCAGCAGATCAGCCTTCTCGAGCAGCGTCTTGCCGATCACGAAGACCTGGTCGACCAGGCCCGTCATCAGCGCCTCCTGGAGCTGCAGGCCCTGCGCGACGAGCACGAGCAGCGCGCCGAGCAGCGCGATGGACTCAACCGGCAGATCACTGAAATCCGGACACGCCATGCCGAAGTGCTGAAACGACGCGATCTCGAGCAGTTGGTGAACGAATTCGAGCAGCAGCGCGAAAGCCTGATCGAGGAGCTGGACGGCCAGATGATCGCGGCGGCCGGACAGCATCTGATCGAGGAAATCCGCAGCGATTTCCGCACCGAACACGAGCCGCAACTGCTGGCGGCCGCCGACCGCTGGCTGGACAGTTTTACCCGCCATCGCTACCGCCTGCGCTTTGAGAACCACAGCTTCCAGGCCATTGACACGCGCTCCGGCAGACGACTGGCGCTGACCGAGTTATCCAGCGGTGGCCGCGCCCAGTTCATGCTCGCCGTCCGTCTGGCCTGGATCGAGCAGCAGGAGCAGCATAGCCAGGTGCTGCCGGTGTTCATGGATGAGGTGCTGACCACCAGCGATGCCGATCGTTACCGCGCCGTGGTGGGTGCCGTGCGCGCGCTCATCGACAACGGTCGGCAGCTGTTTTATCTCACCGCCCAAAGCGATGACGCCCAGGCCTGGTGGGCGTGGCTGGGTGACGGCCTGCAACCCCACGCCATCGACATGGCCGAGGTCAGGCGAGGCGAAGTCCCCGAGCTTGAATTCGGCATGCCGGAGAGCGCCCGCGCCGCGGCCGCCCTCCCCGACCCCGATGAGGTCAGCCCACAGGCCTGGTTTCGGGCCGCTGGCGTCGAGGCGATCGACCCCTGGCAAGACAGCGGAAGAGTGCATATCGCCTACCTGCTCAGCGATAATCTGCGCCAGGCCCATCGGCTGCTGGGCTTGGGGGTCGAACGACTGGGGGAGCTGGAAAGACTGATCGAGCGCTGCCGTCAGCAGGGCGCCAATGCCGAGGCGCCGGAATTTGCTGCCATTGTCCGGCTGCAGCCGCGCGTCCGGGCGACCCGGCGCTGGCTGGATGACTGGCGTCGTCGCCACCCCCGTCCGGTCGGCCTTGCCGAGCTTGTGGCTTCGGGACTGATTACGGAGCGCTTTCTGCCGCAGGTCGAGGAGCTGGCTGCCGAAGTCGGCGCCGATCCGGTGGCTTTGATCGAACGCCTGCGAGCCGGTGCGGTCCCGCGCTTTCGTTCAGACGTCGCCGAACAATTGTGCGATTGGCTGAAGGGGGAAGGATATTGGCCGGATGAAGAATCCGACCCGGGCCTGACGGCAGCCGATTTGATGCTGGAAACGGGCCTGACCGCCGCCGAATCCCAGCGACTGGTCGATGCCCTGAACCAGGGGATTGTTGATCCACTGGGTGCTAATGAGCCGCGAGAGCAAGCGAGTTCACCTTGAATTGACCTTCGCCCGCGCCGGGGGCAAAATGAGGCGCTCTGAAGGGGAATAACACCACCAGACAGGCGCAGGGGCGCTTGTCGTGTAAAACTCAAACAAAAATGACCGAACCCCAGTTCTATCCAGTCGACCGCGAGGCGATTGATCATCTGCTCGCTTTATGCGAGCGACATTATTTCGAGCCGCGCCAGACCGTCATGAGCCCAGGCGACAGCGGCCAGACCCTGTTCTACGTCATTGATGGCGCCTTGTCGGTGTCGAAGCTGGGCGAGGACGGCCGGGAATTGATCCTGACCTATTTGAATCCCGGCGATTTCCTCGGCGAAATGGGCCTGTTCATGAAACCACGCGAGCGCGAGGTGCTGGTTCGCACCCGTTCGCGCTGTGAATTGGCCGAGATTTCCTATACGCGTCTGCGCGAAGCGCTGGATGACGAGCTGCGCGAACATGCGGTAGAGATCATGACCGCGATCGGCTCCAAACTGACTCAGCGGTTGCTGCAGGCGCGGCGCAAGGTCCTGCACCTGGCGTTTCTGGATACGCAGGGTCGGGTCGCCAAGGCGCTGATCGACTTGTGCAACGAGCCCGACGCGGTCTCGCATCCGGAAGGCACGCAGATCCGGATAACGCGCCAGGAACTGAGCCGGATTGTCGGCTGCTCGCGCGAGATGGCCGGGCGGGTCATGAAGTCGCTGGAAGAAGACGGCATGCTGCGCGCCTCCGGCAAGACGGTGGTGGTGCTGGGCAAGTACAAGGGTTCGGCGCCAGGCTAAAGGTTTTTTGAACCATCAGGCCTGATCACGCCCGAGCCAGCGACGCCAACCGCGGCTGGGCAGCGACTCTTTCGGAGGGTCGTCGGGTGAACGCACGAGGATCACGGACACATTGTCGCGGGCACCGGCGGCGGTGACCTGCTTGATCAGCGCCGCGACTTTTTGCTCGAGGCTGTGGTCCGTGGCCAGCACGGCAGCAACTTGCCGATCCTCCAGTTCGCCGCTCAGCCCATCGGAACACAGCAGCAACAGCTGATCGGTAGCCCATTGCGCCTCGACCACATCGACGCGCGGCTGCTCGCTTCCGCGCAGCCCGAGACAGTGCGTGAGGACATGCCGCCGCGGATGTCGGTCCGCCTCGGCGCGGCTCAGCGTCCCGGCCTCGACCATCAGGCCGGCCAGGTTGTGGTCATGGGTGAGTTGCTTGAGTTGACCGCTCTCGCGGTCGAACAGATAAGCGCGGCTGTCGCCAACCCAGGCGACCTGAAAAGCCTCCCGGGTTTCGCGCATAGCAACCACGGTCGTGCCCATGTCGGCCAGGTCGGCCGACTGCTGCTGGCGGGCTCGGATGGCCTCGTGGGCGGCCAGTATCGAAGCTTTCAGGCCGGCCCCGTCTCGAATTGCCGTCTGAATGGTCTCGCTGGCCAGGCGGCTGGCTTCACCGCCACCGGCATGCCCTCCCATACCGTCGGCCACCAGCCACAGGCCGTGACGTTCGTCGAGCACGATGGCGTCCTGGTTACTTCGGCGCACCAGGCCGACATCGGTCTGGCCGGCAGAGCGCGAGTATGGGCCGGTATCGCGAGACATGGATGGATTGCGCTTAGAATCTCCTGTGAATGTACTGCCCGATACGCATGTCGTCTCCGGCCCCGTTGAATCTGCGTTAATTTATCATGCAAAAACCTGACCCTGCCGCACCTCGCTGGCGCGTCCTCAAGTTCGGCGGCTCTTCGGTTGCCAGCGCCACCCACTGGCCACATATCGTCGACACAGTGCGGGCCGCGCTCGATGACCAGGCCCATCTGGTCATCGTGGTCTCCGCCCTGCGCGGTATTACCGACCTGCTGGAAGTACAAACGCAGCCCGATAGCGATCAAGACAGTGGGGCGGTGCTCGACGAAGTGCGCCAGCGGCATGAGGCGCTGGCCGAGCAGCTTGAGCTTGACAAGCTCAACCTCGAGGAGCAGTACGAGGCCCTGAAAAATTGCCTGAACCACCCGGAGCTGCATCAGGATGTCGCAGCCCAGGCGCAGCTGATGTCGCAGGGCGAGCATCTGAGCAGCCGCTTCACCGTGCAGATGCTCAAGCATTTCGGCATCGACTGCGAGTGGCTGGATGCGCGCGAAGTCCTGCACTGCGCGCCGGACCCGAACCGCGGCCGATCCAGCGAGTATCTGTCGGCGCACTGTCCGGCTCTGCCCGATCGCCCCTTGCAGAAACGACTTGGCCAACGCGCCCGCTGTTACGTCATGCCCGGCTTCATGGCGGCCGGCGCCAGCGGTGAAACCGTGCTGCTGGGGCGCGGCGGCTCGGACACTTCGGCGACCTCCACGGCGGCGGTGCTGGAAGCCGAGCGGGTCGAGATTCACTCGGATGTCCCTGGCCTGTTCAGCGCCGATCCGCGTCGCACCCCCACCGCGCGCCTGCTCAAGCTGGTCAGCTATCGCGAGGCCCAGGAGCTGGCGGCGATGGGTGCCAAGGCCCTGCACCCGCGCTCGCTGGTGCCGCTGGCACGCGATCGGGTACCGATGTGGCTGTGTCAGGTCGACCGGCCCGATATCGTCGGCACCCGCATCACGCCCGAGGCGCGCGATCATGGTGCCCAGGTCAAGGCCATCGTCCAGCGCAAGGGCATCACCCTGGTCGCGCTGGAAGGCATCAACATGTGGCAGCAGGTCGGTTTTCTGGCCGACATCTTTGGCGAATTCAAGGCGCTGGGACTGTCGGTCGACCAGGTATCGACCTCGGAATCCAACGTGACGATCACCCTCGATCCGGGCGCCAACGTGACCGACCAGGCGACCCTGCGCGAGCTCAGCCGCCGCCTGGAAAAACACTGCAAGGTCGAAATTCTGCCCGACTGCGCGACGGTCAGCCTGGTCGGTCTGGGCATCCGCACCATCCTGCATCGGCTCGGCCCGGCGCTGGAGGTCTTCGAACAACGGCGAATTTTCCAGGTCAGCCAGGCCGCCAACGATCTCAATCTGACTTTTGTCGTCGAATCCCGCCACGCCGATCGCCTGGTCCAGCAGCTGCACCAGCAAGTCATTCCCGGCGGCGCCGGCGGCGATTCCGTATTCGGCCCGACCTGGGAGCAGCTGTTCCGGCGCACCGATCCGGAAACGAGCCGCCCGCCGTGGTGGCGGCGCCAAACCGCCCAGCTCAGGGAACTGATGAAAGGGCGCGACTGTGCCTACGTCTATCAGCTCGAAGAAGTACGCGCGGCGGCCAGGCGCCTGCTGGCGCTGGATTCGGTGGATCGGGTCTTGTATTCGATGAAGGCCAACCCGCACCCCGATATCCTGCGCGCCCTGGCCGAGACGGGTCTGGGTGCCGAGTGCGTGTCGCTGGCCGAAGCCCGGTATGCTCTGGAGTCTGTGCCAGACTTGAGCACGGACGATCTTTTGCTGACCACCAACTTCGCCAGCCGCCAAGAACTACGCCAGGCCAGGGAGCTCGGCCTCAGAATCACGGTGGACAACGTTTATATTCTCGAGCACTGGGGCAGCGACCTGGCCGGCAGCGAGATTTTCCTGCGCCTCGATCCCGGCTCCGGACTGGGCCACCACAAGATGGTGCGCACGGCCGGCAGCAACGCGAAATTCGGCATTCCGCTGGACGAGCTTACCCGCGCCAAGCGCCTGGCCGACGCCCACGATATCCGCATCAGCGGCCTGCACGCCCACACCGGCTCGGGCATCCTGCATCCGGACAACTGGCATCGCACGCTGGAGACCCTGGGCGAGGCGGCGCGCGAGCTCAGGGAAGTCCAGGTCGTCAATCTGGGCGGTGGTCTGGGTGTGCCGGATCGCGCCGACGAGTTGCCGCTGGATTTGACCGGGCTGGACCTTGGCCTGAAAAAACTCAAACAGGATTTGATCCGGCCCATCCAGGTCTGGCTGGAGCCCGGTCGCTACCTGGTCAGCGAAGCCGGGGTGCTGATTGCCCGGGTCAACCAGACCAAGGGCAAGGGCGAAGTGCAATACGTCGGTGTGGCCACCGGCATGAACTCTCTAATCCGGCCGGCGCTTTACGGCGCCTGGCACGAAATCGTCAACTTGACTCGCCTGGGCGAACCTGGTGATCAGGTCTACAACGTGGTCGGGCCGATTTGCGAGACCGGCGACATCCTCGGCCTGGATCGACTGCTGCCGGAATCCCGCGAGGGCGATTTGTTGCTCATTGCCAATACCGGCGCCTACGGGGCGTCCATGGCGTCGCGCTACAACCTGCGTGAACCGGCTGAGGAACTGGTGCTAGTGGGCCCACCAGACGGCGCTTCCGGTTCGCCGTAGCGGTCGGCCAGAACCGCCATCCGGTCGCGGATTTCGTCGCGCTCCGTGCGCAGAAGCTCAACCAGCTCTTGCTCGTTCCAGAACAGCGTGCGCACCAGAATCTTGTCGCGATAGCGCAAGACATTACGGCGATAACCCAAAGCCACAAAACCGGTCGGCGGCAGGGCGGCGATGTAAATCAGGGTCTGGGCCATGCCGAAATCAGCGTGGTACCAGAGCCACCAGCCCAGCAGGGCGTAAGAACCGCCGAATCCGACCACCACCAGACCGAAATAAGTAAACGCCCGCACCGCCTCATCCCGAATCAGCAGTGCACCGAAGCGGGCGAGCAGATAGGGCAGGATGTTGTGCACGAAGCCGAACAGGGCCACCGGCGCCATGACAACGGCATAAACCGTCATGCGCAGGCGCAGCAGGCGATCGGGAATCGGCGCGCCGCGGCTGCTGGCCAGCGCCTGGCGCACCTCGGTCTGGCCCAGATGGTCGCGATAGCGCTCGACGCTCAGGCGCAGCTCATCGACTCGCTCCGGGTCGTTGCGAATCGCCCGGTCGAGCACCTCGCCGATGAACTGACGGTTGTAGACGCGGCGCTGAAATGCGGCTGCGGTTTCCGGCGAGCCGCGTCGGTACAGGCCCAGGAATCGACCCAGCCAGCGCTTGAAAAAGCGCTGCGGTCGCGGCGGCTCCGGCGGCGGCAGGTCCGGAATGCGGCCGGTTGCAGCGTCCAGCGTCTCGCTCAAATCGTCGACCAGGCGGGCGACCTGGTCATTTTCCAGATGCAGCGCCTGGCGCCGCAGGCTGGTCTGCACGTCCAGCGTCAGCGCGCGCACGGCCGCTTCCGGCTCCCTGCGATACTGATCGGCGTAATCGGCAACCCGGATCGGCCGGCCGATCCGCAGCAGCGCCGCCGAACTCAAGAATCCCCGGTTTTCCAGATTGACGCCGGCCGGGACGATGACCAGACCAAGCTGCCAGTCGCGGCGGGCTTCCGCGCCCAGCGCGATGCGCGCGATGCCTTTGCGCAATTCCCCGATCTTGCCGCGCGGAGAATTACGGCCCTCCGGAAACACGCCCAGACAGCCGTCGCGGTCGAACAGGTCATAAACCTGGGCGAAGATGTCCTGATTGCGGTCGGCGTGGTTTGACACCTCGTGCGGCCGGTAGATCGGTATTACCCCCAGCGCCCGGAAAAGTGCGGCCAGCAGCGGAAAACGAAACAGGCCCGAACGGGCCAGGTAATTGATCGGCCGTCGGATCTGGGTCGACAGGATGATCGCGTCGAGCACCGAGGAAGGGTGATTGGCGGCCAGCATCAGCGGCCCGGTGGAAGGCAGGCGCTCCAGCCGTGCCGCGCGGATATCGACAAAGTACAGGTGGTTCAGCACCCGCAGAATGCGAACGATCCAGGCATAGAGCTTCATCGCCAATCATCATGCCGCAAATCCGCCTCGCCCGGGTCATCAGATTGGCCCGGTCGGCATGACAGATTCTCGGCTATGCTGAGGCCAGCAACAGCCCGACTCAAGGCAACTACCGCGCATGAACGACGCCTATCAAGCCGCCGATATCGAAGTCCTGCAGGGCCTGGAACCGGTCAAGCGCCGCCCGGGCATGTATACCGACACCACAAGGCCCAATCACCTGGTCGCCGAGGTGGTCGACAATGCCGTCGACGAGGCCCTGGGCGGCCACGCCCGCTCCATCCAGGTCCTCCTGCACGAGGACGGCTCGGTGGAAGTCATCGACGACGGCCGGGGCATGCCGGTCGACCCGCACCCGGTGCACAAACTGCCCGGCGCCGAGCTGATCCTGACCCGCCTGCACGCCGGCGGCAAGTTTTCGGGCAACAACTACAAATTCTCCGGCGGACTGCATGGCGTCGGCGTCTCGGTCGTCAACGCCCTTTCCAGCCGCCTGGTCTGCCGGATCAAGCGCCTGGGACAGGTGCATGAGATCGCTTTCGAAAACGGCGAGACCTCGCGCCCGCTGGCCGTGGTCGACCAGGTCGGCAAGCGCAACACCGGGACCACCGTGCGGTTCTGGCCCGACGCTCGGTATTTCGATTCGGTCAACATCTCGCGGCCGCGGCTGAAGCATCTGCTCAAAGCCAAGGCCATTCTGTGTCCGGGCCTGAGTGTGGAACTGGACGACCGCGTCAACGGCGAGACCGAAACCTGGCGCTTTGAAGATGGGTTGCCCGATTATCTCAACGAGACCCTTGGCACGCTGCCGCGCGTTCCGGAGGCGCCTTTTACCGGCGAATTTGCCGGCGCCGACCAGGAGGCCGCCTGGGCCGTGGCCTGGGTGCCGGAAGGCGAGCTGCTGCAGGAGTCCTACGTCAACCTGATCCCGACCCCGGCCGGCGGCACCCACACCAACGGCTTGCGCACCGGTCTGATCGAGGCCTTGCGCGAATTCTGCGATATCCGCTCGCTGCTGCCGCGCGGCGTCAAGCTGGCCCCCGACGACGTCTGGGAGCGCCTGAGCTTTGTACTCTCGATCAAGCTGGCCGATCCGCAATTCTCCGGCCAGACCAAGGAGCGCCTGAGCTCGCGCGCGGCGGCCAGCTTTGTCTCCGGCGTAGTCAAGGATGCTTTTGCGCTATGGTTGAACAAGCACGTGGCCGACGGCGAGGCGGTCGCGAAGCTGGCCATCGACAACGCGCTCAAGCGCCAGAAAGCCCGCAAGAAAGT
>CAZUTZ010000022.1:0-14811 GCA_964623655.1 uncultured Wenzhouxiangella sp. | reverse complement strand
ACTGCCCGATACGCCCGGTTTCAGGGCCTGCTCGCCGGGGGCTCGGTTATAATTCACGACGTTGTCATCAATTGATCCCCCGACTTCCTCAGCCATGAGCGAATACCTGCAAAAACAGTACGTCGCATCCCATCTTTCCGGCGGCAACGCGGCCTATGTCGAAGCGCTTTATGAGGCCTGGCTGGATAGCCCCGGATCCGTTCCGGAACACTGGCAGCGCGTGTTCTCCGGACTGAATGAGTCGGGACAGGACTCGCGTCATCAGGCCACCCTGGAGCGTTTTCGCCAGCTTTCGGCCAACGGCGCTCTGGATCATCTGCCCGCAGCCAGCGCCGACGATTTCAAGCAGGCCGGCGTATTGCGCATGATCAACGCCTACCGCGTCCGCGGCCATCAGCGCGCCCGGCTCGATCCGCTGGGCCTGAGCGAAAGGCCGCAGGTACCGGATCTGGAAATCGAATATTACGGACTGGACGAGAGCGATCTCGACAGCGATTTCCACACCGGGACCCTGGCCGGGCCCGACCGTTTGCCGCTGCGTGAAATTGTCGAGGTCTGCCGCTCAACCTACTGCGGCAGCATCGGCAGCGAATACATGCATATCACCGACACCCATCAGCGTCGCTGGCTGCAGCAGCGTCTGGAGGGAGCCCGCGGCGACCATGTCCCGCCCCGGGAAGAACGGCTGCGTTTGCTGGACAAGCTGACCGCCGCCGAAGGCATGGAGAAATACCTGCACTCCAAATATGTCGGCCAGAAGCGCTTCTCGCTGGAAGGCGCGGAAAGCCTGATTCCCCTTTTCGACACCCTGATTCGCCATTGCGGCAGCCAGGGGGTGAAGGAAATGGTCATCGGCATGGCCCATCGCGGCCGTCTCAACATGCTGGTCAACATTCTCGGCAAGCAGCCGAAGGAGTTGTTTGCCGAATTCGAAGGGGCGATGGCCAAGGACGACCCCAACCGCTCCGGCGACGTCAAATATCACATGGGGTTCAGCTCGGATGTCCGCACGGCCGGCGGCATCATGCACCTGGCCCTGGCCTTCAACCCCTCGCATTTGGAGATCGTCAATCCGGTCGTGGCCGGCTCCGCGCGCGCCCGCCAGACCCGCCTGGGCGATGAGATGCGCGAGCAAGTCATGCCGGTCCTGGTCCACGGCGATGCAGCCATTGCCGGTCAGGGCGTGGTGATGGAGTTGCTGAACATGTCGCAGGCGCGCGGCTTTGCCGTCGGCGGCACATTCCATGTCGTGGTCAACAACCAGATCGGTTTCACGACCTCCAACCCGATTGACGCGCGCTCCACGTTGTACTGCACCGAGGTAGCCAAGATGGTGCAGGCACCGATTTTCCACGTCAACGCCGACGATCCGGAGGCGGTTTTGTTCGTGACGCGCCTGGCCGCCGATTTTCGGCGCGAGTTCAAAAAGGACGTGGTCATCGACCTGGTCTGCTACCGGCGCCACGGCCACAATGAAGCCGACGAGCCGGCAGCAACCCAGCCGCGCATGTATCAGGTGATCCGCAAGCTGGATTCCACCCGCACGCTTTACGCCAACCAGCTGGTCGACGAAGGTCTGACCGACAAGGAGCAAATCGCCGCAGCCGCCGAATCCTACCGCAACAAGCTCGACGCCGGAGAGCCGGTGGTGGAGCTGGTGGCTGAAGAAGACGCGCTGGTGACGGTGGACTGGACACCTTATCTCGACGCCGACTGGCGCGACCCCGCCGATACCCGTCTGGCCCGGGAAGACATCCAGACGCTGAACGAGACGCTGACCACCCTTCCCGAAGACTTCGACCTGCATCGCCAGGTCGAGCGCATCGTCGAAAGCCGGCGCAAGATGGGCGCCGGGGAAATGCCCATGGACTGGGGCTTCGCGGAAAATCTGGCCTATGCTTCCCTGATCAAGAAAGGCTACGGCCTGCGCCTGGTCGGGCAGGATTCCGGACGCGGCACCTTCTTCCATCGCCACGCGGTACTTTTCAACCAGAATGACGCCACGCCGCTGATGCCCCTGAGTCGGCTCAGCGATAACGCGCGCAAGGTCACGATCATCGATTCATTGTTGTCCGAAGAGGCCGTGCTGGGTTTCGAGTACGGCTACGCCACCGCGGATCCCGGCTCGCTGGTGATCTGGGAGGCGCAATTCGGCGACTTCGTCAACGGCGCCCAGGTCGTGATCGACCAGTTCATCGCCTCAGGCGAGACCAAATGGGGCCGCATGTGCGGCTTGGCCATGTTCCTGCCGCACGGCTACGAGGGTCAGGGTCCCGAGCACTCTTCGGCACGCCTGGAGCGCTTCATGCAGCTTTGTTCGGGCAACAATATCCAGGTCTGCGTGCCTTCGCTGCCCAGCCAGATGTTTCACATGCTGCGCCGACAGATGCTGCGCCCGTTCCGCAAGCCGTTGATCGTCATGACGCCCAAGTCGCTGCTGCGCCACAAGGCTTCGGTTTCCAGCCTGGATGACCTGAGTGAGGGGTCGTTCCAGCTGGTGATTGACGATCTCGCCGCGCTCAAGCCGGAGAAAGTCAAACGCGTGGTGTTCTGCGCCGGCAAGGTCTACTTCGACCTCGCGGCGCGGCGCGACGAAGAAGAAATCGACGACATCGCGCTGGTCCGGGTAGAGCAGCTCTATCCCTTCCCCAGAGAGGAACTGCAGGGCATTCTCGAGCGCTACGGCAACGCCGGGGAAGTCATCTGGTGCCAGGAAGAACCGCTGAATCAGGGTGCCTGGTTCCAGATCCGGCATCATATCCAGGCCTGTATTGGCCAATCCCAGACCCTCAAGTACGTGGGCCGCGATGCTTCTGCATCTCCTGCGGTCGGCTATTACCAGGTTCACCAGGAACAACAGAAACGACTCGTGAGTGAGGCACTGACTCACGGCCAGGGCACGGTTTAAGGAGCAAAAAAACAATGAGCATGGAAGTCAAGGTCCCCAATCTGCCGGAGTCAGTCTCCGACGCGATCGTTGCCAAATGGCACAAAAAGCCCGGTGATACGGTCGCACGGGATGAAAATCTGGTGGATCTGGAAACCGACAAGGTGGTCCTGGAAGTACCAGCCCCCGCCGATGGCACGCTTTCCGACATCAAGGCCGATGAGGGCGAGACCGTCACCGAGGGCGCCCTGCTGGGTTTGCTGGAAGAAGGCGAAGCGCCGGCGGCCGGCGAAAAAGAAAAGGAAGAAACAGCCGGCGACGATTCGGGCGACAGCGATCGAGGCGGCAAGCCGGACGACAAACAGGGGGCTGAAAAGCCTGCGCCGGCGCCGCAAGCGGCGAAAGCCGGATCAAAGGCGGGCCAGGAAGACCTCGCGCCGTCGGTTCGCCGATTGGTCAACGAGCATGGTGTGGATCCTTCCGGGGTCGAGGCCAGCGGTCGCGGCGGACGCCTGACCAAGGGCGATGTCCTGGCCCACCTCAAAGGCGGCGGTCCCCGGCCCGAAGAACGCGTCAAGATGTCGCGCTTGCGCTCGCGCATTGCCGAACGCATGAAAGACGCCCAGAACACCGCCGCGATCCTGACCTCCTTCAACGAGGTCAACCTGCAGGCGGTCATGGACATTCGCAGCCGCTACAAGGATGATTTCCTCAAGCGCCACGACGTCAAGCTCGGTTTCATGTCGTTTTTCGTCAAGGCCTGTTCCGAGGCTCTGCGCAAGCATCCGGTGGTCAACGCGTCGATCGACGGTGACGAGATCGTCTACCACGGTTTCCAGGACATCGGCATCGCCGTATCCACCGAACGCGGGCTGCTCGTACCCATCCTCCGCGACGCGCACCGCATGAGTCTGGCCGATATCGAGGGCGCCATTGCCGAATATGCCGAACAGGCGCGCAAGGGCACAATCAAGCTCGAGGACCTGCAGGGCGGGACGTTCACCATCACCAACGGCGGCGTCTTCGGGTCGCTGCTGTCCACACCGCTGCTGAACATGCCGCAAAGCGCCATCCTCGGCATGCACGCGATCAAGGAGCGTCCGATCGCCGAGAACGGCGAGGTCGTCATCCGCCCCATGATGTATATCGCCTTGTCCTACGACCACCGGATCATCGACGGCAAGGACGCCGTGCAGTTCCTGGTCGCGGTCAAGCAGGCCCTTGAGGACCCGGCGCGCATGCTGCTCGGGCTTTGATTTTTTGAGGGACCCAGGGACTCGGGACTAGGGACCAGTGAACGTCGGGAGACGTGTCAAAGGCTTAGAATTCAGCCGAGGCTTGAGTCGCTTCCAACAGCTCAAGCTGTCGACAGCTTTACTGGTCCCTGGTCCCCGGTCCCTGGTGCCTGAAACGGAAGGAAATACGTAATGAGCGAAAAGGAATTTGATCTGATCGTGATCGGCGGCGGGCCGGGTGGCTACGTGGCCGCGATTCGCGGCGCGCAGCTGGACATGAAGGTGCTGCTGATTGACGATCGGCAGGCCGAGAACGGGCAGCCGGCGCCCGGTGGCACCTGCCTGAACGTCGGCTGTGTGCCGTCCAAGGCGCTGCTCGATTCGTCCAAGCACTATCATCACATCCAGCACGACTACACCGCCCACGGCATCTCGGTCGACGGTCTGAACATCGATATCGGCAAGATGCTGGATCGCAAGCGCAAGGTCATCAAGCAGCTCAACAGCGGTCTGCTGCAATTGTTCAAGGCCAACAAGATCGAATTCGCCAATGCCCGCGGCAAGCTGCTGGCCAATCGCGAAGTCGAGATCAGCCCCAAGGACGGCGAGCGCTACACGGTGCGCGGCAAGCAGATCATCCTGGCAGCCGGCTCGGTGCCCTTCACCGTCCCCAACGTCGAAATCGACGGCGAGCATGTCGTCGATAACGTCGGCGCGCTGGAATTCGACCCGGTACCCGAGCGTCTCGGCGTGATCGGGGCCGGAGTGATCGGCCTGGAAATGGGCAGCGTGTGGAAGCGATTGGGCTCGGAAGTCATCCTGTTCGAGGCCATGGACCAGCTCCTGCCCGTCGTCGACACCGACATGAGCCGGGCCGCGGCGCGCGAGTTCAAGAAACAGGGCCTGGACATTCGCCTGAGCACCAAGGTATCCGGCGCGGAAGTGGTCGACGGCAAGGTCAAGGTCACCTTCATGGAGAAAGACGAAGAGAAAACAGAGATCTTCGACAAACTCCTGGTCGCAGTCGGCCGTCGCGCCGCCAGCGACGACCTGCTGGGCGATGACTGCGGCGTCGAACTGACCGAGCGCGGTCAGGTCAAGGTCGACGAGCACTGTCGCACCACCGCCGATGGCGTTTGGGGCATCGGCGATCTGGTGCGCGGCCCCATGCTCGCTCACAAGGCCTCAGAGGAAGGCGTGGCCGTGGTCGAAACCATTGCCGGCCAGCACGGACATATCAATCTGGACCACGTGCCGTGGGTCATTTACACCGACCCCGAGATCGCCTGGGTCGGCAAAACCGAAAAGGACCTCAAGGAAGACGGCGTGGAGTACAAGGCCGGCAGTTTCCCGTTTGCCGCCACCGGCCGTGGACTGGCCATGGGCGATGCAGCCGGTCACGTCAAGATCCTCGCCGATGCCGAGACCGACCGCATTCTGGGCGCCCAGATCATCGGTCCCACCGCCTCGGAGATGATCGCCGAACTGGTCGTGGCCATGGAATTCGCCGGCGCCAGCGAAGACCTGGCCCGTATCATCCACGCCCACCCCACCTTGTCCGAAGCCATCCACGAAGCCGCCCTGGCCGTGGACAAGCGTGCCGTGCACAAGGCGAACTGAGCTCATGGTTCCGGCCCGCTTCCAGGCGTTCAGGATTTTCGACGACGAGGACGGCTACCGCGCGCAGGTGGTCGAACAGGGGATCGACGACCAGTCAGACGGTGACGTCGTCCTCCAGGTGGCCTGGTCAAGCGTCAACTTCAAAGACGCCCTGGCCGGCACCGGCAAGGGCAAAATCCTGCGCCAATTTCCCTTGAATGGCGGAATCGACGTCGCAGGGGTTGTGGCGCAATCCGAATCGGACGATTTTCCCGAAGGCGATCCGGTGTTGATGACCGGCTGCGGTCTGTCCGAGACCCGTGACGGTGGCTACAGCGAATATTTAAGAGTGCCTTCAAACTGGCTGATTCCACTCCCCAAAGGTCTGACACTGCGCGAGTCCATGGCGCTGGGCACCGCCGGCTTTACCGCTGCCCTGGGGCTGTATCGCATGGAAGCCTGCGGCCAGACTCCGGAAATGGGCCCACTGTGCGTGACCGGTGCCAGCGGCGGTGTCGGCTCGCTGGCCGTGGATATTTTCTCGCGGGCCGGTTACGAAGTTGCCGCGATCAGCGGCAAAACCGATGAGTTCGACTGGCTGCATGAGCTGGGGGCCGGGCAGTGCATAGACCGGCACAGCCTGGAGTGGCCTACGGCGCCGATGGCCTCGGCTAGGTTCGCCGGAGCGCTCGACAACGTCGGCGGCGAGACACTGAGCGGTTTGACTCGGCTGATCAAACCCTGGGGAAATATTGCCTCGTGCGGCATGGCAGGCGGCATCGACCTGCAGACCACGGTCATGCCCTTCATCATCCGCGGCATCGGTTTGCTGGGCATCAACTCGGCAGGCTGCCCCTACCCGCTTCGCCACGAAATGTGGCAGCGACTGGCGAGCGACTGGAAGCCGCAGCACCTCGACAAAATCATCCAGCACGAGGCGGAGCTGGACGGTTTGGCCGGATGTTTCGAGCGTTTGCTGAGCGGCGGCGGTCACGGCAGGACGCTGGTTAGAATCGACGGCGGTCTCTCCTCTTGAGGAGCCAACTTTGCAGTATCATGACCGCTGTTGTGTCGCGTTTTCTCTAAGACAGGGTTCTGGAATATGGCAAAGATTCTGGTCGTAGACGACTCGCAGGCTCAGGTTTACGCATTGCGCAAAATCCTGGAGAGTGCCGATCACTACGTGGTGACCGCCGAGGACGGCGCTGCGGCCGTCGAGATGGCGGCAAGCGAAGAGCCGGATCTGATCCTCATGGATGTCGTCATGCCGGGTTTGAACGGCTTCCAGGCCACCCGCAAGATTGCCCGTAATCCCGCCACATCGAAAATACCGGTGATTTTCGTCACCACCAAGGATCAGGAAACCGACCGCATCTGGGGGATGCGCCAGGGCGCGGCCGCCTACATCACCAAGCCGGTCGACAAGGGCCTGTTGTTGAACTCGATCACCGAAACCCTTGAGGCGCAAGCATGACCATCAAAGCCGGCGACACCATCCCCAGCGCTCAGCTGATGATCGAGACCGAAAATGGCCCCACGCCCGTCGACTCGGCCGATCTGCTCGGTCAGGGCCGGGTGGTTCTGTTTTCCGTTCCGGGTCCTTTCACGCCAACCTGCTCGGCCGAACACCTGCCGAGCTTTCTGGAACACAAAGCCGACCTGAAAAGCCGCGGGGTCGATCAGATCGTCTGCATGGCCGTCAGCGATATTTTTGTCATGAGTGCATGGGCCAAAGCCAGCGGCGTCGACGGCGCGATCCTGATGGCGGCTGACGGCAACGGCGAATTTACTCGCGCGCTGGGGCTGGAAATGGATGGAAGCGCTTTCGGCCTGGGCATGCGCAGCCAGCGGTTTGCCATGATCGTCGAAAACGGCGTGGTCAAGGAAACCTTCGTCGACGCCGGCGGAGAGTACCGGGTTTCGAGCGCCGAATACGTCCTGGAGCATCTTGCCTGAGACCAGGCCTGTACCAGGCTCAACCCGGAGTCGGTGGTTCCGGATAGCGGACCGGGTTAACCCCCTGCGGTTCGATAATTCCGAAGTGAAACCCGCCCCACAGCATGGCCAGCAAGGCAAGCGATAGGCCGACACGCCAGCTCAGTCTTCGCACCGCTCGTTCACTATCCTGATCGTCACTGACCAGAAAATAGAAGCTGGACGCAAGCGTATACAGGATTCCCAGAAACACGCCGATGATGAGAGCTTTACCGAGCACAACCAGACCTGACTTGAACCGGCGCAGAGTATAACGATGATTCGTGATGACTAATCGCGTCTGGCCCCTGCTGCGCCAGCTCATTCCTCATCTGGCGGCCATCCTGGTGCTGGTGCTGTGCGCTCGTTTGAGCCTCTGGCAGCTGGATCGCGCCGACGAGAAGACCCGGCTGGTTGAGCAATGGCAGTCGGCGCCGGTCGGCGAGCTCGTCGAATTTGACGAGCTGGATCAATTCGCGCTGGCATCAGGGGCGGGTCGCTTCGACGATCGGCGCCATATCCTGCTGGACAACCAGCTTCGTCAAAATCACCCCGGCGTTCATGTCTTTACCCCATTTGAGCTGGACAATGGCCGGATGGTCATCGTCAATCGTGGCTGGCAGCCCTGGGACCGACGCGGCGGGGAGCTGCCTGAGTTCGACACACCCGAGGCGCCGCTTTCCATTTCAGGACGGGTCAGCGAACCGCCGAGGGTCGGGTTTCAGCTCGGCTCCCAGTCGCCCCTTGACAGCGAAGACTGGCCAAATCTGATGACTTACTACGACACCGAACTGATCGGCGAGGCGCTGGAGGTGGAATTGTCGGATCGGGTTTTGCTGCTTGACCCTGACCATCCCGCTCACCTGAGCGGCGATCCGTGGCCGGTGGTCAACGTGGGCCCGGAGCGGCACATCGGCTACGCGGTGCAATGGGCAAGCATCGGCACTGCCGTACTGCTGATCTGGCTTGGTTTGAGCTACAGGGCCTGGCGCCGCCGATGAACAATAGACGATGAACAATAAATTAGCGCTGATTGCCGTTTTTTGCGTCTTCCTGCTGCCGGTCGTCGTTGCGACCCTGATTCACAGCGAGTGGGTTGACTGGCGGCCTGCGGGAACGCGCAATTACGGCGAGCTGCTGCAGCCAGTCGTGCCGCTTGAAGACTTCGAGGTTTCTGGCAGGCACAATGGAACCGTCGACCGGGATGCGCTGAAGGATCAGTGGATACTGGTTTATTTCCAGGCGTCTCCCTGCGGCGAGAGTTGCCTGGAAAATCTTTACTGGCTGCGCCAGGTTCGGCGCGCTCAGGATCGCCATCAGCTGGAGGTCGGACTGCTGTTTGCCGGCGAACATCCGCTCAGCGTCGAAACGGCCTCCGGCATCTTCGAGCTCAGCGAGGATTTTCTGGTTCTGGACGGCCCGGATTCGCAAGCCTTCTGGTCACAGCTCCCGACCGAGGACCGGGACGGTGCTTTTTTCATCCTTGACCCGGTGGGCAATATAATAATGCGGTATCCACAGGACACAGACCACAACGGCATTCGCCGTGATTTGCGCCGTCTGTTGACCTGGACTCAAAGGGACTGAATTGACCGCATGAGCCGTACCGCCTACAACCGCCTGACCCTGTTTGCCTGCATCCTGACCCTGGTCGTCATTGTCCTTGGTGCCTGGGTGCGCCTGACCGATGCGGGACTCGGCTGCCCGGACTGGCCGGGATGCTATGGCCATCTCACCTGGCCGGCCAACGATGAGACGATCGCCGTCGCCGACCAGGTTCGTGCCGATCGCGCCGTCGACGTGGGTGCGGCGATACGCGAAATGGTTCACCGCTACGCGGCCGGCATCCTCGGCCTGACGGTGCTGATTCTGGCGTTTTTTGCGTGGCGCCGACGACGCGAGCCCGGCCAACCGGTCAAGTTGCCGATGATATTACTCGGCTTGATCATCCTGCAGTCCGCGCTGGGGGCCTGGACGGTGACGATGCTGCTCAAACCGGCGATTGTGCTCGCCCACCTGGCCGGCGGCATGCTGACTTTCAGCCTCCTGGTGCTGCTTTACCTGCGCACCCGCGAAAGCCAGCCCCGCCCCAACCTGCCGCAGCGCAAACTGGGCCTGGTCCTGAACCTCGCGCTGGTGGTTCTGGTCGCCCAGATCCTCCTTGGCGGCTGGGTCAGCACCAACTATTCCGCACTCGCCTGTCCCGACTTTCCGCAGTGTACCGGGCAGTGGTGGCCGGACGCCGATTTTCGCGAGGGGTTCACCCTATGGCGCGGTGTCGGGGTGGACTTCGAAGGCGGTATTCTCGACCAGGAAGCGCGGGTCGCCATTCATATGGCGCATCGGATCGGCGCGCTGTTCGTGATCGTGATGTTCGGCTGGCTGCTGTTCAGGTTATTCACGACCCCCGGCATGGCCCGCCCGGGGGCTTTATTGGCCGTACTTTTGATCGTTCAGATCACGTTCGGCATTCTTAATGTTGTGCTGAGCCTGCCGCTGAGCATTGCGGTCGCCCATAACGGAATGGCCGCCCTGCTGCTTGGAATGATGGTGTATCTGCTCAACGCAACCCGAGTCCCGGCAGGACGACCGACATGACCACTCAAGTCATCGAACAAACACGCCTGAGCACGTTTCTGGCGGTTTGTAAACTGCGCGTCGTCAGTCTCATCGTCTTCACCGCGGTCGTCGGAATGGCACTGGCCACACCGGGCCTTGTTCCCCTGGACATTCTGTTCTGGGGCACTCTGGGGATCGGCATGGCCGCGGCGGGTGCCGCCGCCATCAACCACCTGCTCGACGCGCGTACCGACGGCATCATGCTGCGAACCCGAAATCGGCCGCTGCCGCAGGGTCAGCTCAACGAGCGCCAGGTCCTGGCTTTTGCCATGCTGCTGGCCGCCGCCTCGATGCTGGTGCTGACAGTATTCGTCAATCCATTGACCGCTGTGCTGACTTTTTTCAGCCTGATCGGTTACGCCGTGATTTACACGGTTTTTCTCAAGCGCGCCACGCCGCAGAACATCGTGATCGGCGGTGCCGCAGGGGCCGCTCCGCCTCTGCTGGGGTGGGTTGCCGTCACCGGCGACATCCACGCGCACGCGCTGATTCTGTTTCTGATCATTTTTGTCTGGACCCCGCCGCATTTCTGGGCGCTGGCCATCTACCGCCGGCACGACTATGCCGCCGCCGACGTGCCCATGCTGCCGGTCACCCACGGGCCGCGCTACACGCGCTGGCAGATTCTCTTCTACAGCATCATCCTTGCCCTGGTTTGCCTTTTGCCCTGGCTGGTCGGCATGAGCGGGCTGGTTTATCTGGCCGGCTCGCTGATCCTCAACATTGGTTTTCTCGGCTACGCGATCGCGCTGCTGCGTTCAGACAACGAGCAGTTGCCGATGCAGATGTTCAACTTCTCCATCATCCATTTGATGATGCTGTTCGCTTTTCTCCTGCTCGACCACTACCTACCGCCCACATTGACTCAGGTGCTCTGAATCCATGTCCAGCCCAGTTCGTCCCGATAGCCCGTTGACCGTTCTTGAAGCTCACGACGACTTCGTCCGCCGGCACATCGGTCCCGGCGAGTCCGACATCCGTCTGATGCTCGACACCGTTGAAAGCGCTTCGCTGGAGGACCTGATCGACGAGACCATGCCGAACAGCATTCGCCAGAGCCGGCCTCTCGAGCTGCCTTCGGCCGAGGATGAGGCGCGGGTTCTGGAGGAACTGCGCAGTATCGCCGACAAGAATCAGGTCAAGCACAGCATGATCGGCCTGGGCTACCACCCGGTCGTCACACCCAAGGTGATCCTGCGTAACGTGCTGGAAAATCCAGGCTGGTACACCGCATACACGCCCTACCAGGCCGAAATTGCACAGGGCCGACTGGAGGGCATGCTCAACTTCCAGCAGATGGTCATGGACCTGACCGGAATGGAATTATCCAACGCCTCGCTGCTCGACGAGGCGACGGCCGCAGCCGAAGCCATGGCGATGCTGCGCCGGGTCAATCGCAAGGCCAGGAGCAACAAGTTCCTTGTAGACGCCAACTGTTTCCCGCAAACCATCGATGTCGTGATCAATCGCGGCCACCATCTGGGGCTTGAGATTGAAATCGTGGACGACCTCAAAGCAGCCCTGGCCGAGCACGAGTGCTTCGGAGTTCTGGTCCAGTATCCCGGCGCCAACGGCCAGATTCATGACCTGAGCGCGATTGTAGAAGGCGCGCACGAACAAGGCGCCCTGGTGGCCGCTGCTACCGACCTGCTGGCGCTGGCCCTGCTCAAGCCGCCCGGCGAATTCGACGTCGACGCAGTGATCGGGTCGGCGCAGCGCTTTGGCGTGCCGATGGGTTTCGGCGGGCCGCACGCCGCCTTCCTGGCCACGCGCGAAGACTATCGCCGCAGCGTGCCCGGTCGCATCATCGGTGTATCCCGCGACCGTCACGGCACCCCTGCCCTGCGCATGGCGCTGCAGACGCGCGAGCAACACATCCGCCGCGAGAAGGCCATGAGCAATATCTGTACCGCTCAGGCCCTGCTCGCCGTCATGGCCGCTTTCTACGCGGTCTGGCACGGCGCCGACGGCATCCGCCGGATTGCCCGGCGCGTGCACCGACACGCCTGCCTGCTGGCCGAAGCGCTCGGCAGCAACGGTTTCGAACTGGAGCACGACGCCTTTTTCGACACGGTTTCGGTGCGCCTGGACGATCCCCGGCGTGCGGCCGTGATTCACCGGGCCCAGCAGGCCGGCATCAACCTGCGCGCCGATCGCGAAGGCTACATCGGCATCGCCTGCAACGAGTGCACCGGGCGTCGGCATATCGCAGCGCTGCTTGAAATCTTTCTGGACCGCAAAGTCGACATCGCCGAACTGGACGCCGCCCTGGAACCGGATCGAACCGCGATTCCCGAAGCACTGCAGCGCCAGAGCGAGTTCCTGACCCACGAAGTCTTCCAGCGCTACCGCTCGGAAACCGAGATGCTGCGCTATCTCAAGCGCCTGGAGAACAAGGATCTCAGCCTGACTCACGCGATGATCCCGCTGGGTTCATGCACCATGAAGCTCAACGCCACCAGCGAAATGATTCCGGTCACCTGGCCGGAATTCGGCGAGCTGCATCCTTTCTGCCCGTGGGATCAGGCGCGCGGCTATCACGAGCTTATCGAGCAGCTTGAGGCCATGCTGGCCGAAATCACCGGATTCAAGGCGGTGTCGCTGCAGCCGAATGCGGGCTCACAGGGTGAATATGCCGGCCTGCTGACCATCAAGGCCTGGCACGAGGCACGCGGCGACCATCACCGCAAGATCTGCCTCATTCCTTCGTCAGCTCACGGCACCAATCCGGCCAGCGCCCAGATGATCGGCATGGAGATCGTCGTGGTCGGCTGCGACGCCGGGGGCAACGTCGACGTGGATGATCTGGAGGCCAAGATCGAGCGTCATCGTGACGAGCTGGCCGCGTTGATGGTGACTTACCCGTCCACCCACGGCGTATTCGAGGAAGCCATCGTCACCATTTGCGAAAAAGTCCGTGCGGCCGGCGGTCTGGTTTACCTGGACGGGGCCAACACCAACGCCGTGGTGGGACTGTCGCGCGTGGCAGATTATGCCGACGTCTGTCACCTGAACCTGCACAAGACCTTTTGCATTCCGCATGGCGGCGGCGGCCCCGGCGTAGGCCCGATCGGCGTGCGCGAGCACCTGGTTCCCTACCTGCCGGGCCACGTCAGCGGTATGCTGGGGCCGAACTTCGGCGGCAATCGCGCCGTGGCCGCGGCCCCCTGGGGCAGCGCCAGCATTCTGCCGATTTCGTGGGCCTATATCCGCATGATGGGCGGCAACGGGCTGACCCGGGCAACCCAGGTCGCCATCCTCAACGCCAACTACATCGCCACGCGACTGCAGGGTCACTACAACATCCTCTACACCGGCCGCAACGGGCGCATCGCCCACGAATGCATCATCGACCTGCGCCCGTTCAAGGAAGAAGCCGGGATCAGCGAGGAAGACGTGGCCAAACGAATGATCGACTACGGCTTCCATGCCCCGACCATGTCCTGGCCGGTGCCGGGCACGTTGATGATCGAGCCGACCGAGAGCGAGTCCAAGGCGGAGCTGGATCGCTTCATCCAGGCCATGATCGCCATCCGGCGCGAAATCGCCCGCGTAGGCGCCGGCGAATGGCCGCAGGACGACAACCCGCTCAAGAACGCACCGCACACGGTTGAAGAGCTGGGCTCTGACGACTGGTCGCACGCCTACCGCCGCTCCGACGCCGGCTGGCCGGTCAAGGAGCTACGTCTTGGCAAGTTCTTTGCCCCGGTAGCCCGCGTCGACAACGTCTACGGCGACCGCAACCTGGTGTGCTCCTGCCCGCCGATGGAGGTTTGGCAGGAAGCAAGCTGATTACGCACATCGCCCAGCCATGATCGGGGTGGAGAAATTCGGCTGCGTTTAGTGCATATTCCGGAAAGCGAAAGACCGAGAGCCCGAAGATTCGGGGCTCTCGGAGGCTATATCACTTCAGTCGAGCTTGACCGGATCGGCCGGTCGTGGCGGGAAGCCGGGCGGATCGGCTTCGATCCTGGTCATGACTTCCTCGATGGCGCGTTCCAGCTGCGGATCCTGACCGGCGATGACGCTGGCCGGGTCATTTTCGACCTCGATGTCCGGCTCAACGCCAACGCCCTCGATCACGAACTCGCCGTCGACGTCGGCGAAGCCGAATTCGGGTACGTTCACCGTGCCGCCGTCAATCAGCGGGCCGTGGTTGGTGATGCCGACCACCCCACCCCAGGAGCGCTGGCCGATCAGAGGGCCGAGGCCGGCATTGCGGAATTGCCAGGGAAAGATATCGCCGTCAGAGGCCGAATTCTCGTCCAGCAGTGCCGCCATATGGCCCTTGAAAGCCTGGTTGGGATAAGTCGTTGTGTACGGCATCGTGCGCGAAAAGCCCAGCGCCAGCGGCTCCCGCGCCAGGCGCTCGATCAGCATCTGCGAGACATTGCCGCCGCCGTTGGAGCGCACGTCGATCACCAGACCATCCTTGCGCAACTGCCCGTAGAACCACTTGATGAACTCGCGGATGCCGTTGGCGCCCATGGCGGGGAT
>CAZUTZ010000021.1:0-15288 GCA_964623655.1 uncultured Wenzhouxiangella sp. | reverse complement strand
GCCCTGCGCGCTTCGGCTGCACCTCAAGGGCCTGAAACGCAAGGCCCTCTGCCCAAGGGCTGAGTTTGCTGCGTAATCAGGTCAGACTATGGCTAAAAGCGGCGGCTGAACAGCCCGCCGATCAGGAGCATCAGAATGGCCATCGTGACCAGCGCGACCGGCCCCATCGCCGGCACGGCCAGTGGCGGCGGGGGTGGCTGGCGGTCGCTGTCCGGGCCGAGAAAGCCCTCGACCTGGCGACAGGGCTGACTGCTGACCGCGCTGGTGAAGTCATCGGGGCTGCATTCGGGATAGTCGCCGACGCTCGCCGTCGCGTCGACCACCGGCAAAACCACCGATGACGGATAGTCCGGTCCGTGAGCGATGATCACCTCGGCATCCGGCCCACCCGGAACCGGGGCAAAGCCCCAGCGCCAGCGGTTGCCGCCGGGCCCGTCGACAGTGACGCGAACCCGCGAGCCGGCGCGGAAGACGTGGGCGAAGGGAAACAGCTCGACGCGCACGGGCACGAACTCGCCGGGAATCAGCGGCTGCTCGTTTTCAGGCAGATGCGTGTGGCGCGGGCGCAGGGGTGTGGAAGCCGGATCGAGGGCGCGGGCGCTGGTGCGCAGCCAGCCGCTCTGCACCAGCACTTCCGCCCCGTCCGGGCGAATTTCGGTCAGGGTGACTTCCAGATCAACGACGGGTTCACTGGACTGCACCCAGAGATCCACGGATCCTGAACCGGCCATGATCAGTGTTTCCTCCAGCGGCGCTGAAGAGAAAGTTGCGCGATCCTGCAGCGGCGGCAACCACTCGTTCTGCCCCGGCATCAGCCAACCGCCAGGAAAATCCAGCAGTGGAGGCGGATCATAGACAAACGTGCTGATGTCGGCATCCGTGGCCGGCGTACTGAACAGCGAACCCTGCTCCATCCACCAGCGCCGGCCATTGCCGGCAGCCTCGAAACCGGGCAGGTTGAATCGGCTGGCAGCGATCCCGTCCATGTCCACTTCCAGCAGAATTTCGACCGGCGGCTCGGCTTCGTAGGCGGCCACATCGCCTTCGCTGGTGTCGCCAAGATAAATGTCGAGGAAGTGGACGATTTCGTCCCAGGCATCGCCGCGGTAATACTCACCATGGTCGCCGTTCAGACCCAGCAGCCTGGCCGGCACTTCCGGACTGAAACGCTCAAGCAGCTTGGCGGGACCGCCGCCGGTCTGCTCATCCTGCCAGGAGTTGACCAGCAGCGTCGGCACCTGAATGTCGCCGACCAGGCTTTCGGGCGCGCGGCTCTCCCAGTAGGGCCCGTCGTAGGGATTGCCGAAAATCCCTTCCTCCATGCTGATGTTCTGCCGCCGCAGGGCCTGGTTGGCCAGACAGACCGGGTCGAACAGCGGATGGTCGGGATCGGTGCGATCGTTGACCTGCGAGTAGGAGCTCGGCCAGGCCGAGCGCGCGTCCTGGTCTTCGCTGAACACGGCGGCGAAAGCGAAGTTGAGCACGCCGCCGGGATAAGCCACGTCGCGATAGAACTCGCCGATCACGTGCCCAGGCACGATGGCATCCAGGGATGGCGGCTGGGTGGCCGCCACGAAAAGCTGGCTGATGCCGGGATACGACTTGCCGATCAGTGCGATGCCGTCGGACCAGTCCTGCGCGGCGATGACTTCAACCATGTCGTAACCGTCGACGGCCTGCAGCTTCTCGAAATAGTCGAACGAGCCGCCGGAACAGGCCGAGCCGCGCATATTGACGCCGACGGCGGCGTAGCCCAGCGCCGGAAAGCGGCTGCCCACACCGTCGAAAAAGTCGATCGACGGACGATAGGCCGAGTAGTCAATGACCGCCGGATAGGGTCCCGGGCCGAACACGTCCGGATCCGGCAGGATGACCTGATAGGCCAACAGGGTACCGTCGCGGGTTTCGAAGTAGCCGGTGCTCGGGTCGAGAACCTGGCTGCTGTAGAAATCAGCCGACGGGTGCTGGACGGGCGCCAGCACATCAAGGCTGAACGAGTCGCCATCCAGATCGACCTGGTAAGCCTCGCCCGGCGGTACCTCCCGCAAGACCAGCCCACCCCATTCATCGGTAGCGCCGCTGAAGCTGAATCCCTCGGGCCCGGTAACACTAACCGGTGTCCCGGGTTCGGCATGGACGATGTAGATTTGCTCAACGCTGCCGGCGACCTCCAGCGTCCCGCCGAAATCAGGCGGACCTTCCCCCGCCCACACAGCCACCGGCAGCAGCCAGACCAGTATCAACAAACGCGAAAGCAAGGGCGTTTCGCCCATCAGAAAAGACTTGATCATGCTCTACCCTCTTGTATTTTTGATTTTATTTTGGAGGGCGACTTACGGTCACCCGCCATGGCCTGATGCCTGAGCCCGACCATCGGCGAAGGGTACAACAGCGGCCGCACTTCGGCAAAGCACGGATCGTGGCTCCAACACGCGATGTTTGGAGAACCTGGAGCGACGCGCGATTGCGCGAGCGCTGGAATCACCTGCGCCTAAGCGATACAACCTGACATCGACCCGGCGGATTCGTCGTAAAGTGAACGACCTTGGCAACCGCGAGGCACTTCCCATGTCGCTGCCGGAAATCTTTTACTTCATTGCCTACTGCCTGTACCTTCTCGGCGCCGGCTGGGCGCTGTGGCGACCGGACCAGCGCGCGGCCGTCGGGCTGGTCGCCGCGGCGCTGGTGCTGGATCTGGCGACCACCGCCGCACCGCTGTTTGGCATCGAAGCGCTGAGCTTTGAAATAACCGGCCGCAATATCGGCTTCAATCTCGGTGCGCCGCTGGGCGTTTTGACCTGGCTGCTGGTCGGTGGCGGCCTGATTGCGCGCTGGCGGGGGCGAACCGAGCTGTTCCGCGGCTTGCTGCTGGCCGGGTTGCTGACCTGGTTTTTATGCTTTCAGGCTTTCCAGATCGGTTTGCATGTGCTGCCGCAGGTTTGAGACCCGGCCGGTTGAGACCGGGTTTCGCGTTTGCCATAGGCTTCAGCGCGACGGACAATAGCGCTTCAGTCCCTCAAGTCTCCCGTTTCGGTTTGTCATGCCCCGTCTTTTGATCTGCGCTGCCGCCTGGCTGCTCGCTGCCACACCCGCTCTTGCCACCGCCGAGCTCACCATAGAGCGCATTTTCGCCTCGCCCGATCTGTCCGGCCCGGAGCTGCGCCAGGTCGAGATCTCACCCGCCGGCGACCGGGTCACCTTTGTGCGCGGGCGCGACGACGATCGGGATTTGCTGGACCTATGGGAATACCACATCGCCGACGGCGCCTCCCGCATCCTGGTCGCCGCCGACGAGGTCGTTGCCGACGAAGGCGAGCTTTCGGAAGAAGAGCAGGCGCGGCGCGAACGGGCCCGAATGGCCGGACTGCGCGGCATCGTGGAATACCGCTGGTCGGGCGACGGACGTTTTCTGATCTTTCCGCTGGGCGGCGACATCCACCTGCTCGACCTGGCCGAAGAAGCGCCCGAGGTCCGCCAGGTGACCGAAAACGAGGCCGCTGATATCGACCCGCAGGTCTCTCCCGACGGCCGGTTTGTGGCCTTCGTGCGCGAGCGCAACCTGTGGCTGGCCGAAATCGAGACCGGCGAGGAACAACAGCTGACCGACGACGGCGACGAGACCATCGCCAATGGACTGGCCGAATTCATCGCGCAGGAGGAGATGGGGCGATCGACCGGCTTCTGGTGGTCGCCCGACAGCCGTCACATCGCGTTTCTTCGCATCGACGAATCCGCCATCGAGCCGACACGGCGCTTCGAAATCCAGGCCGACCGGATCACCATGGTCGAGCAGCGCTATCCCTTCACCGGCACGCCCAATGTGAGTTACCGGCTGGGCGTGATCGATCTCGACGCATCCCGAACCCGGTGGATCGACCTGGGCGAAGACGACGATATCTACATCCCGCGCGTTGACTGGCTGCCCGATGGCGAGCGGCTGAGTTTCCAGCGGCAAAGCCGCGACCAGAAAACCCTGGAGCTGCTGATCGCGCCGCTGGATGACGCCGCGCCGGAGGTGGTTCTTACCGAAACATCGGAAACCTGGATCAATCTGCACGACGATCTCCGATTCCTGGAAGACGTGCCCGCTTTCATCTGGTCCTCCGAAGCCAGCGGTTTTCGCCACCTTTATCTTTACGGGCTGGACGGTCAGCGCATCCGCACCCTGACCGACGGCGAGTGGGCCGTCGATGAGCTGATCGGCGTGGACGAGGATCTGGGCCTGATCTATTTCACCGCCGCGGAAGTCTCGCCGGAGGAAAAACACCTGTATCGCCAGTCGCTGGCCACCATCTCGCCGGAAAACGTCACCCGCCTGTCGCGCCGCGCCGGATGGCACGAGGTGCGCATGGACCTTGCGGCCCGGGTCTACGTGGATACCTTTTCCAGCACCCGCCAGCCGCCGCAGGTATCGCTGCATTCGGTCGACGGCGAGCCCCTGGCCTGGCTCCTTGAAAACCGCTTGACCCGCGATCACCCGTATGCGCCCTTCCGTGGCGGACATCGAGACAGCGAATTCGGCAGCGTGATCGCGCCGCACGGCTTCCAGTTGCGCTATCGCCTGACCAAACCGCCCGATTTTGATCCCGACCGGCGCTATCCGGTCTTTGTCCACGTCTACGGCGGACCGACGCATCGAATCGTCACCGACCGCTGGACCCGACGCACCCTGTTCGAACAGTATCTGGCCCGTCAGGGCTTCGTGGTGTTCTCGCTCGA
Source organism: uncultured Wenzhouxiangella sp. (assembly GCA_964623655.1). Classification (GTDB taxonomy): domain Bacteria; phylum Pseudomonadota; class Gammaproteobacteria; order Xanthomonadales; family Wenzhouxiangellaceae; genus Wenzhouxiangella. The sequence continues at coordinate 10,569 of CAZUTZ010000021.1, read as the reverse complement.
CAACCGCGGCGTGATTCGCCAGGGCAAGGCCTTTCAGGACCAGATCTACCTCAACATGGGCCGGGTTGAAGTCGTCGACCAGATGATCGGGCTGGACTGGCTCAAGACACAGGACTTCGTCGACCCCGAGCGCATCGGCATTTTCGGCTGGAGCTACGGCGGCTACGTCGCCCTGATGGCGCTGGCCCGGCACCCCGAAGAATTCGCCGCCGGGGTCGCGGTGGCGCCGGTGACCGACTGGGCGCTCTACGACACCCACTACACCGAGCGCTATCTCGGCAAGCCGCAGGATCAGGCGGAGGCTTATGAGCAGGGCAACGTGCTGACCTGGGCCGATCGCATCACCGACCCGCTGTTGCTGATTCATCCCATGGCCGACGACAATGTTCTGTTCACCCACTCGACCCTGCTGATGCAGAAACTCCAGGAAGCGCGCATCCCGTTCGACCTGATGACCTATCCGGGCGAGAAGCACGGCATCACCGGAGCCTCCCAGCGCGTGCATGTCCACGAGATGATCGCTCGGTTTTTCCAGCAGCATTTACAACCGGACAATTGATCCTGCATGAGTCATTCCCGCGTTCTCAATCTCTACCGGCGCTTTGAATCACTGCCGGCCGGCAAGTGGCTGTTTTCACGCATCTTCAGCCGCATGGCGCCCTACTTCAGCACCATCGGCGCGAACTTCATCGATTTGCGGCCCAACTACTGCTGCTTGAGCCTGCGCAAGCGGCGCAAGGTGCAAAATCATATTGGTACCGTCCACGTCATCGCCATCTGCAACGGCCTGGAAATGGCCATGGGTGCGCTGGCCGAGGCCACCGTGCCGGCCGACCTGCGCTGGATCCCCAGAGGTATGGAGGTGCGCTATCCGGCCAAGGCCGATACCGACCTGCGCATCGAAGCCGAGACCCGGCCCGAGGACTGGCGCGAAGGCGATGTCGAAGTCAACGTACGCGCCCTGCGCGCCGACGGCACGGCCGTGGTCGAGGGCACGATATTTCTTTACGTGAGCAAAAGAAAGTGAGCCAAAAACAGTGACCAAGAAACGCCCATGACTCGAATCGGAACCCCGCTGTCGCCGACCGCCACCAAGATCATGCTGCTGGGCAGCGGCGAACTTGGAAAGGAAGTGGCGATCGAACTGCAGCGACTGGGCTGCGAGGTGATTGCCGTCGACCGCTATGCCAATGCCCCGGCCATGCAGGTCGCCCATCACCGGCACGTCATCGACATGCTCGACGAACAGGCGCTGCGCGGCATCATCGACCTGGATCGGCCGGACCTGATCGTGCCGGAAATCGAGGCCATCGCCACCGAGGTACTGATCGCCCTGGAGCGCGAGGGCCAGCACGTGGTGCCAACCGCCCGCGCGGTGCATCTGACCATGAACCGCGAAGGCATTCGCCGCCTGGCGGCTGAAGAACTCGAGCTGCCGACCTCACCCTATCGCTTCGCCGAAACGCGTGAGGCCTTCGAGCGGGCCGTGGCTGAAATCGGCCTGCCCTGCGTGGTCAAGCCGGTGATGTCGTCCTCGGGCAAGGGCCAGAGCCTGGTGCACTCTTTGGGCGAGGTTGGCGCGGCCTGGGATTATGCCCAGTCCGGCGGACGGGCCGGCGGCGGCCGGGTCATCGTGGAGGGCTTTATCGACTTCGACTACGAAATCACGCTGCTGACCGTGCGTCACGCCGGCGGCGTGAGCTTCTGCGAGCCGATCGGCCATCGCCAGGAAGACGGCGATTACCGCGAATCCTGGCAGCCGCAGGCCATGAGCGAACTGGCCCGGCTGGAGGCCGAACGCGTCGCCGGCGCGGTCACCGGGGCGCTGGGCGGGCACGGCGTATTCGGGGTCGAGCTGTTCGTCAAGGGCGACCAGGTCTGGTTCAGCGAAGTCTCGCCGCGTCCGCACGATACCGGCATGGTCACCCTGATCAGCCAGTCCTTAAGCCAGTTCGCCCTGCACGTGCGCGCCATTCTCGGCCTGCCGATCCCGAAAATCCGCCAGCTCGGGCCCTCGGCCTCGGCCGCGCTGCTGGTCGAGGGCGAATCGGACCGGGTCAGTTTCGAGCGGATTGACCAGGCTTTGGCCGAAGCCGACACCGAGCTCCGCCTGTTCGGCAAGCCGACGGTCAAGGGCAAGCGGAGAATGGGCGTGGCACTGGCGCGGGCGGACAGCGTGGAACAAGCGGTGCAGCGCGCCTGCCAGGTGCGCAAGACCATCAAACCGGAGCTCGACTGAGCGGTCAGATTCGGCGTCGAACGCGCAGGACCGATCTACCGGGTGCGATCCAGCCGCGCAAAAACGGCGATCAGGACCACGCCCAGCAGACAGCACACCGCCACCCCCAGGACCTGAGCCGACTGCCCCGTCAACGCCTCGAACCCGGCCGGACCCATGTGCCGCCCGGGTCCAACCGTCCCGTCGGCCGCCGCCTGCCACGGCCACAGCATGTTCAGCGAACCGACCATGAAGCCGGTCAGCAGCGAGATGGTCGAGTCATGATGGCGCCGGAAAAGTTTTGACAGAATCCGCGCGATGCCGAGAATGCCCATCACGGCACCAACGCCGAAAGCACCGATCATCAACACATCGCGCTCGACCACCGCCCGCACCATCACCTCGTACTGGCCCATGATCAGCAGCAGGAAACTGCCGGAAATTCCCGGCAGCACCATGGCGCCGACCGCAATCGAGCCGGCCAGGAAAATCATCCACAGCGTTTCCGGGGTCCGACCGATCCCCAGCAGCGTGATGCCCAGACCAATACCAACTCCCGCCGCCAGAAACACCCAGTGACGGGCACGCCAGCGCTTCAGCCGCAGCATGATCAGCGGCACGGAAGCCGCGATCAACCCAAAAAAGAAGGCCCACAACAGCACACGCTGATGGATCAGCAGCCAGTTCATGACTTCGGCCACGCTGAACAGCGCAATCAGCAGGCCGGAGAACACGGCGAGCAGGAAGTTGCCGTTGATGGCATACCAGAAACCGCGCAGGCCACCTTCGCGCCAATCGGCTAGTCGCGCCGGTCCGAGCTGGGCCAGGCTCTGAATCAGTTCTTCGTAGATGCCGGTGATGAAAGCGACGGTACCGCCGGAAACCCCGGGCACGGTGTCGGCCACGCCCATGGCCGCGCCTTTGAAAAACAGCGGGACATGGTCGATCGGGCGACGAATCATGCCGTCTCCGGATTCGGCAGTCTGGCGGCGGGCGAATACGGCGGCACGTCCAGCGCCTCGCCGGCCTTGAGCCGGGCATGGACGGCCTGCCACCAGGCCGGATCGAACAGATCGGAATGGTGTTCGCGCAACAAATCCAGATGCCTGGAGCTCAACCCCATGAAGCGGGGAAATTGCTCGGGAAACACATCGTTGTCGTCGACGTTGAACCAGGGTTCGTCATTGAGCTCCATGATGTCGTCTCTGGATGGCGGCAGGCGGCGAAAGCGGCATTCGGTCATCAGGCGCAGCTCGTCGTAGTCGTAGAAGATGACCCGGCCCGAGCGGGTCACGCCGAAATTCTTCGGCAGCAGATCGCCGGCAAAGATATTGGAGCGGGCCAGGTCCTTCACGGCCTGGGCATAGTCCAGTACGGCAGCGTCGGCCGCCGCCTCATCGGCTTCTGCGATGTAGAGATCCAGCGGCCGCAGGCGGCGCTCGACGTAGCAATGACGAATCACGATACCGTCGCTGTCGACCTGCAGATTGCGCCCGCACTCCTTTTGCAGCTCCTCCAGAAGTTCGGGCGAAAACTGCTCGCGCGGAAACCGCAGATCCTTGAATTCCTGGGCATCGATCAGACGACCGACCCGGTCGTGACGAAACACCAGGTGATAGCGCTCGATGACCTGACGCCGACCGAACTTCTTGACCGGCGCAAAATGGTCGCGAATCAGCTTGAACACCAGCGGAAACGACGGCAGGGTGAAAACCAGCATGACCAGCCCGCGCTGTCCGTCGGCCTCGACCAGCTTTTCTTCCGGACGCGCCTGCAGGTGACGGAAGAAAGCGCGATAGCGTTCGGTCTTGCCCTGCTTGACCCGACCCAGCACGGTGTAGAGCTCTTCAACCGGCTTGTCGGGCAAAAGCGTGCGCAAAAACAAAACCGCATCGCCGACCGTCGGCAAGTCGGCCATGAAGTAGCTGAAGGTGTAGCCGAAGATGATGCTGACCTGGCGCCGGGTGGTCAGCAGCGCGTCGGCGTAGATGCCGTCCGGACTGCGGCACAGCGCAATCACGCAGGGCACATAGCGCTCTGCGCCGTAGGCGCGGCCCAGCAGATAGGCACGGCCTTCGCGATAGAACACGGTCTCGAGCAGTTCAATCGCCAGCACGTCCGGCGAGGCGTCTTCGGCAAAAACGGCCGAAAGCTTGGCCGCCAGCGCGACCGCGTCGGCCGCCTGGTCCCGATAGGCCAGGCGAAACTGGTGGTCATCGAGAATGCGCGAAAAGGTGCGCTCGAGATCACCCCCAACGGCGTAAATCAGGCGCGAGACCGGATGGGTGATGCGGTCGGTCGGCTCGATATCCAGCGCGATGAATTCGATCGCGGGATCCACGCCGCGGGTCTTGTGCAAACGCCGCGAAATGGTATTGAAAAAGGTCTTGTACAGCTCGGCGTCGAGCTGCCCCTCGATCAGCTCGCCGTAATGCCGGCGGATACCGCTCCACAGCGTGCGCGAGAACAAACGCTCATCGAGGTGCTGCTCGAGACGCGAAATGGCTTCGTTGACCGACCGGTCATACAGATTCAGACGGGAGACCGAATCGCGGCGCATCCCGGCCCGCTCACCGCGCTCGAAGCGCCGCCTGGCCCGGCGGGTGATATCGGCGAAACTGGCGTTGTAGTCGTCAAAAGCCGCCACGAGGAGCTGGGCGGCCCGGACAATGACGCGCGAATGCGCAGCACCTCGTGGCACTTAAGGAACCTCTGAACAATCGGTCGAGACTGCACCGATTGTACGGCGCTCACTCCTGCTCGAGGCGATCCTTGAACATCTGGTCGAATACCTCGACGAACAGCGTATCGCCGTCCTGAAACAGCACGAAGGCATTGGGATTGCCGCTTTCCAGCTGCGGCAGATCCCCGGTGATGCCGCCGGCAGCCGTGAGGAGCGGATAAATGCCGTCCAGAGGTTCGCGGCCATAGTTGCCCGACAGCACTCGAAACTCGATCGTGCCGCCGGCAAAGCTGGCCTCGCCGCTCACCTCGACCAGGTCCAGGGTCGGACCCGGGGCGAATTGCACCTCCAGCACAGCGTTCTCGCCATGGCTGTAGTCACCATCGATCACCAGTGTGGCCGACTGACCCGGGCTGGCCACCAGCTTGCCCGCGTTGACCACATCGCCCAGCTGGCCGCCCGCGCCGAATACCGCGCCTTCATGGATGTCCAGGCTACCGCTGTAATCAATCGACTCACCGGCAAACAGGGTCGTTCCATTCTCGACCCGGATCAGACCGGAGGCATTGATGCCAACCGGGCCTTCCACGGGAAACGGGAGGTCCAACGTTCCGTTGTGGTTGAACACCAGGGTACCCGCGCCCCCGTTGAACAGAATGCCGCCGAACAGATCCAGCTCCCCCGGCGGCTCGGGCGACTCGCCCGACGGCCCGCCGACGACCACCTCACCAACCCCACCGGAGTTGCCCCCGATGACAAGACGGTAGTTGCTCGGGACCCCGATGCCAGTGATCTCCATCCTGGCGCCATCGACTACGCGCAGGGAGCCTGAACCGGGGTTTGTGCCCAAAGCACCGCCGTTGCCTACGATCAGCCTGGATCCGGACAGCAGGGATCCGGCGCCGGTCAGCAGAATCTCGCCCTGGCTGTTGGGCGCCTGGGCCACGCTGGAGGCGGTTCCAGACCAGACCACCTGCGCCCCGTCGCTGATGGTCATCTGACCGGCACCGACATGGCCAAGCCAGAAACGGCCCTCCAGGTCCAGCCTCGAATCAGGCCCGCTGACCGTGACGCTGCCGCTGGAGTCAGCCTGGCGGCCGATGGAGGTGACGCCGGTGCCCATTATCTGCATTCGGCCGCCGGCCAGAATCTCGACTTCTCCGGAACCGGATCTTCCGATGTCGATGCCTTCCACCTGCCAGCTTGAATCGGTTCCGCTGATCAGCACGCGACCATCGCCGGACGACTGGCTTCCAATCGAAACATTCGATCCCGACTGCAGGCTGCCGCCGTCGAGAATGCGTAATTCGCCCCGGCTGTTATGGCCGACGGTAAAGATGTTGCCGGTGCCGGCCGCGGTGCCGTCGATTACGGCCAGGTTCGGATCGTCGGTATTGATTTGCACCGTGCCGTCCCCAATCACTGGAACCGCCCCGGTCCAGTTGTCGGCATCGAACCAGTCGTCCGACTCTTCGCCGATCCAGTTGTTGATCTGGCCGAACACGCTGCCGCTGGCCGCCAGCAGGCCAGCCACGATGAAAATCATCCTTGCCGTCTTTCTCATCACTAGTCTCCCATCGTACGCAGTGCTAATCCTGGAACGTGCTCCGGTTCTATGGCATCAGCTGCTTTCGAGCATGACGAAGCGATGACTTTTTCGTGATTTCAGCGCGACCGTGCGGGCTATTTACCCGGCTTGCGGGGCGCTCGGCGCATGACGGGGCCATCGCGCACCTGGCGCCAGACACTGACCACAAAGCACATGGGAAGCGCGGTGAAAGCGACGCCCAGAATGGCCCAGACGGCGGCGACGAACCAAAGCGACAGAAGTCCATCCACACGGGCGCGGGTCGGATCTTCGGGCCGGTAGACGACCGGCAGCCGGTCGCCTACGACATAGGCACGGTTGTCATGCCCGGTTCGAAAAACATGCCATTGACCGTCATCGGCCTGGAAACTCACATGGCCATTGGTCAGGCGGGTGCCCGACCCCATACTGACTGTGACGCGAAAGACCTCGCCTTCGGCGCGTTCAGCGCCGTCGAGAAATTGCGCGGTTCGCCAGAACTGCAACACGGCTACCGCCAGCATGATGAGTCCGATCGCAAAAAAGCCGGATAACAGCCAGTAGAAAAAGCGATTGCTCATCCTTGCCGGCCGGACCTCGAGGCGGTCAGCTGTACTCAGCCACAAGCAGATCGGCTGCGGCTCAAGAACCAGCGCTCGCCGTCGACGTTGATTTCGCCGGCCTCCGAGCGCGGCGTCAGCCGATATTCCTGCATGCGGCCGTCGTCGAACTCCAGGATCAGTACGCCGGCATCGCCGCTGCCGGTTTCGACTCGCCATTGCCCGCTGCCACTGTCGCCGCCGTGGCTGTGTCCGGAAACACCCGGCACGGTGGCTGCCACCTGCGAGGAGCTGCTGAAGCTGAAGCGCCCGCCCCGACACAGATCGGCCTCGGTGCGCGAGGAGGCAAAGCCCGAGCTGCCGCTGCGGCTGCCGCCGCTGGAACTCATGTGAATCAGGCGGTGGTCGGCCAGGCGCTGGGTCCACTGCTGATCGATCTCGCCGCGCTCGCGGGCACTGAAAGTGACCGACTCGACCAGTTCCAGCACGGCCTGACGCTGGGCCGGGCCGTAGGCGGCAGCGGAAGTGACGCCGAGAATCAACAGACCCGGTCCGTGAGGATTAACCATGGCCGCGGCATAGGCGCGCGCCTGCTCGCCGCCGAACCAGCCCTGAAACTCGCCTGCCAGGGTTTGCTCATCAATAGCCTGGGCCACACCGACCGGCGCCAGCGCATAGGAACTCCCGTCGGTCAATTCCTGCGCGGCCAGCATCTTAAGCTGCTGCATTGAGTCGATCTCATGCAGATCGATGATGATCAGCCCCGGATGGGTGTGAGAGCCCAGGACGTAACCGTAGGCCGTCTCTTCGCCTTCCCAGCCGGCCGGCGGGGTAAAGTTAATGCCGTAACGCGGATAACTGACTTCGCTTGAAGCATGCAAGGCGATCGGACACCAGCCTGCCAGGTAGAAAAGAGCAATCAGGAAACAACGCGGAAAAATGTTCATAAGACTCCTCGCGGCAGTGCCGGTAAACGAGGGCTGTAATCTATTGCTGCGGCACCAGCAGTTCGAACCGATCGGAGAAGAGCTGATCGATCGTTGGCGGTGCCTCGAAATCTGCGGCCCAGAAGCCGCCCGTGAGGGCCCAACCGCCACCCGAAAGCGCCCTGGGTGGGGTGGCGTCGTACTGCCCGACCGTGCCCGAAAGATTCCATTGGCCTCCGGTCGAGTTCAGCAGCCCGCCACCCGCGATCACCCAGCCCATGATCTCGAACTGATCTGAGCCCTGGGTTTGCTGGTATCCAGCGGGCGCGTCCGTTCCGGTGCTGTCCGCGAACGCAAGCAAGGGCAGCACCGCCGCCAGAGCAATTCCACCCACAAACCACACTTTGGTTCCATTGAATACTGCAGTCATATCCAAATACCTCTGCGTTTCAGGCCAGCTCGAATCTGCGACTCATTAGAGCGAATTTAATTGACCATCCCGGTCAAGCTGCCCAACCCACTCCCGACAATCCAGCAATAGGGTTTGCCAACCATCACCTTGGTCGGAAAAAGGGCAGGCAGGCAGGGCCACTTGTGCAATGCACGGTGCGGATGAGATTTGTTCCGGGAGACCCCCCAACCAACATCAGCGTGCCTTCCGGTCCGACCGTTGCCGCTCGGTTAGGAGCTCCGAAGTGCTGAAGATTTGTGATGGAGTGGATTTTCGTAAATCCGGCACAACCCGCATCCACACATTGCAAGACTTCGGAACCATTAGTACTTAAGGCAAAAACCGGGTAGCCCGCGGGCAACAGCGTCCCAGCGATCACCTGCCGGACGAAATCCTGAGTTTGGAGATTTCCAATAGAGGTCGATTCGACGTCAGTGCAGCTGGAATTCGTGCACCGGGCAATATGAAGCCTTCGGTTTCTGTAGTAGGCGAACACAGGCAACCCGTTAACGGTTGTCTGCGCGTGAATCCCGTCTTCATAACCGACGTTTTCGATAACCTCTAATTCAACGCAGTCACTGTTGGGCAAAGTAGAGCATTGGTTGATACGCAAGGTTTCGTCAGAATGGGTAGTCGCTACGATTATGGTATGGGGTACTTGGATGCTGCTGCTAGCCGCACTGATGCGGGTCGCTCCAGCCACCGCACTGACATCCGCGCGATCTGCATCCGAGCAGCCGCTCGCGCTCGATTGCACCAAACAACGGAAGATGTGACTTTCGCCCGTTGACAGCGTGACCACAACGGCCAGGCGGTTATTGGATTGGTTCACCATTGAAAGGTCGATGATGGAACCATTCAGTGGCTCGGAAACAAACCTTCTCTGCAGGCTATTGCAACGCTCATTCGGGCAACGCGCTATCACCAGCTGATTGCCGGCGCTGCCATAAGCGACAAAGGTTTGGCCACTCTGTCCCACCATAATATCCACTGGCGAATTCACGTTAGCGACATCGGGCGCCGCTGAACTGATTGTTCGATCGGAACCTTCACAATGAATATTGATGCAGCGCAGCACGTGCACATTCAGAAAGTCGCGCACGGCAACCACCAGCCGTCCGGTCACGTCATGCGTAGCGGCCAGGGCGTCAATAGCGTCCAGATCAGTGAAGATGGTCCACGAAATGACGTCGCCTGGCGCGCCGCGATCAACCGGCCAGGTGGCCGGCGCTTTCGCGGCTTCGAGTGCATACATGGCCACCGGTGTTGGCCGAACCGGCTGGCGCGGGGTGAGCGTGGTGTTTCTGACCCTGATTTCAAGGTAGCGAGGGTCTGCTGAAAACGCGTCCTCGCCGAAGTCCAGATCCACCTGGAATAACCCATTCTCCACCGGCCAGCTCGGGCGCTCGACCACATCGCCAATCTGGCTGCCGCCGGTCTCCTCGGTAAACAGACGAAACTCCAGGTTGATCGAGCCGGAAAACGGATCCGAGCCCTGCGATAGCTGCCCTTGATAGGTGAACGTGGTCGAGGTCCAGGCCGGAGAGGTCAGCAGGGCCAGCATTAATACGAATAGCAGGTTCTTCACATCTATATCCTTCGGAGGTCAGCTCGACGACTGCGTTATGGCCGAAGACTAGGGGTTTGCCGCTGCTGCTAGCATGATGATTTCCTGACTTTTCCATGAAGATCAGGTATTTCTGGCCCATTTGGGCAGACTCAGGATGTTCCGTCGGCACAATGGTTCCAAGACCGGGTGGCAGAAATCTCGGACTGCGCGGGCAGCGGCCAACGAGCTTGAGAAGTCTCGCCGGCCCACCCCGAAGACCGTGCTGGCACACCCTTGGGCGTTGGTATAGATTGGAAAGGGTCTGAGCTGGAACACCCGCGAGCTGTTCCGTCCAGGAAAACTGGTGGCCGTCGAGCCGAAGGCGCTGGAGCTAATTCACTAGTTGAGGAACCAGCGCGCGCACTCCACGTTGATTACCGCGGCATCTGCATAAGCGCGGGCCTGCTCGCCGCCGAACCAGCCCCCGAAATCGCCTGCCACGGTCTAATCATGAGACCCCTCGCGGCAATGCCGGTCGACGAAGGATGAAATCTATTGCTGCGGCACTAGCAGTTCGAACCGATCGGAGAAGAGCTGATCGATCGTTGGCGGTGC
>CAZUTZ010000020.1:5065-15342 GCA_964623655.1 uncultured Wenzhouxiangella sp. | reverse complement strand
TGGCCGGGTCGATGGTGTATTCGGCAATCACCGTGTCGCCGAAAGCCGCACCCGATGGGTGGTCGGAACCGGCGGTGTAGTTGACAAAGAAGCGCTTGTTTTCGTCGAAATCCGGATGGAACGCCAGGCTCAGCAATCCGCGCTCGCCGCCGGTGGACAGCGGCGCGGTCAGCGACATGAACGCTTGCGGCGTTGCGCCAGATTGGAAGAATTCAATCGTCCCGCCCTGGCGCACCACGAACAGACGTCCTGAACCGTCGCCGGCATTGACCAGGCCCAGCGCGTCCGGGAAGGTGCCGGTCTGGAAAACCGGTTCCAGACTGACCTCTTCGGGGATTTGCGGTTCGAATGGGGTTTCGTTCGCGCCCTGGTTGATCCAGTCGCGTACAAGCGCGTGTTGATCTCGATTCATGCCGGGCATTTGGAAGAAGGGTCCGCCGGGCTGTGAACAAGTGACGGCGAGAAACAGTGAGCTGTTGTCTGGATCGAAAGGGGCAACCCGCAGCCGCTCCGGGTTGCTGGACGAGTCCACGTTCACGAGATTGGCATAAGACTCGCCGGGGCGCAGGTCGAGTCCGCCGCTGCCGCCGTCTCCGTGGCAGCCAGTGCAGACCTGGAGCGTGGGCTGGATGTCGGTTTCGAAGTCAAGATCCGCTATTGGTGCAATATCACTCAAGTCGTCGCAGCCGGAGGGCGTGGCTCCGATGGTCCAGTGGGCCGGGCTGGCGGGTGCCCAGGTCAGGAGGAAAAGACTGATCAAGAAGCCGGAAAGGGCGATTAAGGTGCGAGGGTGAGTCATGGCAAGTGCGCTGGTTTTTTTGTCTGGCGATGGAAGTATCAGTAGATGCGCCGATCAGTGCAGTGTCTCGCTGTTGCTGGGAACCGCTACTGGGATGAGATATCCTAGAGCATCCTCAGCGCGAATCAATCATACCGCCGCATGAATAGGGCTCCAGCGCCCCGACTGAATTTCGGATCTCTGGCGATAGGATTGTTTTTTTTTGCCTTCGCCGTCCCGGGATTTGGTGAATCCGTTCCCGATAGCAGCGAGCAGGTCTGGAACGCTTACGGCGGACAGATGGAGCTGGAGCTTCGCGGCGACTATCTGCCCGATTTCGGTATTCAGCTCGAACATCACGGGCACCCGATTACCGACCGTGAGCGCATCACTTTCATGGTTGAGCCGGTCGAGCCGTTTCAGCTTCTTGTGCCCTATGGCAATCTGGAAGCGCTTGACCCCAGCGTCGGCCAGGCGCGTCTTCGGACTGGGTTGACCCTGCGTTTCGGTGATCGCAGCGTCAGTCTGGACAAACTGCGGTTGACTCCGGGGACCTCGAACAATCATCCGGCTTTTCTGGCTCGCGACGAGCTGGGGCGAGTGATGTTCAGTCTGACTCACATGCACATTCTGGCCGAGCATGAGCGTGGGCTTCTGACCGTACAAAACGCCGAAGTCGAGGCCTCGAGCGAGCTGGCCGCACTCCTGGGGCTCGATGCCCTGGACGGAATGCCGATCGGCCTGGGTTGGCTGGATCTGGAAATGACCGTGCCCTTCGGCGCCGATGTGTCGGGTCGCGCTCCGGCTTGCGACGATCGCCCGATCTGGCCCCAGGACGGGGTCGAGGCCGAAGTCGGCCTGATCGCCATGAGTCAGGTGGCCTATCAGGGCGTGGAACCGGACACCGGCCGGGTCAAGATCGCGCCTTCCGCGACGCTAAAAAACATCGGCGATGCCGATGTGCCCTGGTTCACGAAATTCTCTGATCCGCCAGACAGCTTGTACCCCTACGATCCGGCTGACCAACACCCTTTTCTGGTCTGGAACCTGTACAGAATTGTGGATGGCCGCATCGAGATGCTGGCAGAATCGGGAGTAAAGCACGCGTTCTTGACCATCAACCAGAATTGCGACATCAACTGCGGCAATAACAATATCCTTTGGCCGGGCTGCGAAGACATCTACGCAGCAGGCACCAATGACATTTCCTGGCATCAAGGACCCAAGGATGAGATTGTTGCCAGCCTGGGACTTTGGCAAAACTGTCCATCTTTCTTTCGGCCTGGGCCCTGCGATGAGCCGGGCGGCCAGACGGGCTTTTCCGGCGATTGGCTGAATCGTCTGCTGGTTGATCCGGCCGAGTTTCAGCAGCCGGGTGCGAGCTATTTTCTCGACGCCTGGTATGTGGTTCAGTACGACCGCAATATCTGGAGCACGATGGGCTATCGACCGATTGACCCCACCCCTGAAAAAGAGGCCTGGACCTTCAATCCCGGGCCGTTCAACCAGGGCCCGATGATCAGTGAATGGGTGGCCAAGGACAATACCGACCCGATGGCTGATCACCGCCTGATCACGGTGCCCTCGGAATCCCCGGATGCACCCTATCCGTCCAATATGCCGCAGGGGCACCTGCGTCTGCTGGTCAAGGTGACCGAAACTGCGGCCGGACGCTATCGCTACAACTACGCGCTCCAGAACTTTGACTTCGACCGCGGGGTGGATCGTTTCCATATCCCGCTCGCCGAAGGCGTCGAGGTGTTCGACAGCTATTTCGGTGGCGGGCCGGACGCGCAGGCCTGGGACGTCCAGATCGCCCCGGACGGTGTTACCTTCCTGCCGCCGGAACACCAATTCCAGCCCTGGTTCACCCTGTACAACTTCGAAATTGAAACCGATGCGCCTCCCGGCCAGGGCGCGCTGAGCCTGGGTTTGGCCAACGACGCAGTGACCGACGCCGTTGAGGTGCAAATTGTGGCCCCGCTCGCGGTCGGACCCGAACCGGTTTTATTTCTCGACCGCTTCGAGGAGAAGGACTGATCCAACCAGGTGCCGCCAACAGAGCAAAGGCCGGTCGAACTGACAACGATCCCGAACTCCAGCATCCCCGGCCGGCGGAAAAGACGGCACCGGTAGACGTCATTCTGGTCGCCCATGGCGAAGCCGAGAGCGCGGGTTTTTTCGAAAATTTCCAGGTCGGCCGGCGCACCCTGGCTCATTCGGCGCAGGTCATGAGCCTGCCGGCACCGCTGCGCTGGCTGATTTGCCTGGTCGGTGCGCTGCGCAAGCGTTTCGGCCGGAAGGGGGGCTCGCCGCACAACGCCCGCAGCCGCTCTCAGGCTGCCGCCCTCGCGGCTGAGCTTGAGCGCCGCTTCGATGCTCCGATGCCGGTGAGCCTGGCTTTTGCCGCTTGCCCGCCCCTGGTCGAGGCGCTGATTGCCGAGCCTGCTGTCGATCGGCAGCGCATCTTCGTGTCGATGTCGCCGTCGGATTCGCGGCTGTCCTGCGGCCTGATCTGTCACGCCCTGCGTGAAACCGGGCAGGGCGCCGAGCGCGCTCAAGTCCTGGCCCGCTTGTGGGACGATGCGGAATTCGTTGCCCTGAACGTCAATCACGCGCGCGCAGCGTGCGACGTCGCGAGCGAATCGGAAGCGGCCAAGACTGCCCTGGTGCTGGTCTTTCACGGCACGCTGGTGCGCAACCGGCGCGGGCAGGCGCCTGATTTTGACACCGGTCTGGCCGCCAAGCAGCAATTTTCTGGGTCGCTGCGCACCGCGCTGTTGGCTTTGGACGATGCGCCCTGGAGCGAGGTGTTTACAGCCTATCTGAACCATGACGTGGCCGGCGCCTGGACGCAGCCGACGGTGGCAAGCGTGCTGGATGATCTGGGCAGACGCGGCGTCGAGCGTGTGTGGGCTTTCCCCTGCGATTACCTGGTCGAGAGCTCCGAACTGGTCGGCGGCCTGGCTGATGCGCTATCGACCTCGCCGATTCAAGAGACGCGGCGCGTGCCCTGTCTGAACGACAGCCCGGCGTTCATGCGCTATCTGGCCGAGCGCATTGGCCGGGCTCTTGACTCAGGCGGTGAGGGCCTGACCTGCCAGGGTTGCCCCCGACCTTCGGCGGCTCAGTCGCCCGCGATGGGCACGTCCGGCGCGAAGTCGAAGCTGTCGTAAAACAATCGGTTTTCGGGCACGCCGGCGCCGATGAAGGCGCTCCGGCCGGCGTTGACCATGGCCGGTGGCCCGCTCATGTAGACCTCGTGATCGCCGAGATCGGCCACAGTGCGAACCACGGCCTCGTGGACCAGCCCGCGCTCCCCCGGCCAGTGCGAATCCGGCTCCATCAGCACGGGCGTGAAACGCAGGGCCGGGTGGGCGGTTTCCCACTCGGTGATCAGCTCACGAGCGTACAGATCGCTTTCGCTTTGCACGCCCCAGAACAGATGAACCGGCCGACTGTCGCCGGACTCTATCAATTCTTCCACCATCGATTTCAGCGGCGCAAAGCCGGTGCCGCCGCCCATCATGATCATTGGTCTGTGCGAGCCGCGACGGATGAAAAAAGTGCCCAGCGGACCCTCAAAACGCAGGATTTCCCTGGGCTGCATGTCTTCGAAGACATGTCCGGTAAAGCCGCCGCCGCTGACGTGCTTGATGTGCAGCTCTATGAAGTCGGTTTCCGAAGGCGCCGAGGCGATGGAAAACGCGCGTCGCTTGCCGTCGGCCTGGATGATGTCGATGTACTGACCGGCCAGAAACTGAAGCCTTGCGGCTTTCGGCAGCTTCAGGCGAAGCCGCATGATTTCAGGCGTGAATTTCTCCAGCGAATCGACCCGCGCCGGCAGCTTGCGCACCGGGATATCGGCCACCTGTTCGAGTTCGCTGGCCTCGATGACCAGATCGCCCTCGGCCACGGCCTGGCAGCTCAGCGCCCAGCCGCCGTAGAGGTCCTCGAAAGCCAGCGCGCTGGGCGGGTTGTAGGGATAGTTCACTTGACCATCGACAACTCGGCACTTGCAGCTGGCGCAGGTGCCGTTTTTGCAGCTGTAGGGCAGCACCACGCCGTGACGCAGGGCCGCGTTGAGTACGGTTTCTCCGGGCCGGGCACTGAATTGTCGGCCGCTGGAGGCGATGGTGATGTTGGTCTGACTGGCAGGTGCGGTCTGGCTCACGGTTTCAGTTCTGATCTGGTGGCGTCTTGAGACTGTTTGGTGTTGTGGACGTGCTTTGCTGTGGCAGCGCTATGCTAATCTGCCTCGCTTATTGTCGTTGCAACTCTGCTGATTTTCGTGAGCAAGTGGGTCCGCGTCTACACCGCCGATAACCCGCCGGAGGCCGTTTTCATCCGTGGGCTGCTGGAGGCGGAAGGCATTCCCGTTCGTCTCAAAAGCATGGAGCTCTGGACGGCGGCCGTCGAGATCTACTTCGCGGAAGGCGCGCGTCCATCGGTCTGGGTGCCGGGCAAGGCGCGGGAAGAGGCCGAGCGGGTACTGGCCCAGCGCGACCGTCGCGGCGTCGGGCGCCCGTGGACCTGCGGCTGCGGCGAGCGTCTGGACGCCCAGTTCACCGTTTGCTGGCGCTGCGGGGCACCCAGGCCCGATCATGACTGAGGTCCTTCCGCGCTCGCCTGTGATCGGCTGGCGTCTGCTGTGGCGCTTGCCGCTGCTGCTGGCCTACTTGCTGCTGTTGCCGTTCGCGGTTCTGTCCTTCCTGCCGGTTGTCAGGGACATTCCGTCCGGCGGCATGAAACTGCACATGGCGGTGCATCGCCTGTGGATGCGGGGTTTGATCGCCGTTTTCGGAATTCGCCTGCGGGTGGCGGGGCATTTGCCCGCGCCGCCGGCGCTGGTCGTTGCCAATCATATCAGCTGGTTCGACATCCCGGTCTTGCATGCCCTGTGGCCCATGGGCCTGGTGGCCAAGGCTGAAATTCAGAATTGGCCCCTGATTGGTCGGCTGGCCACCATCGCCGGCACCATCTTCATTCAACGCGGGAACCAGCAGTCGCGTCAGCAAGTCAACCGGCGCATGGCCGCGCGCCTGCGGCGCGGCGAGATGATCGGCGTGTTTCCCGAAGGCGGGATCAGTCCCGAGCGCGGGGTTCAGCGCTTCCATTCGCGCCTGTTCGGCAGCGCCATCCGGTCGCGCGCACCGATCATCCCGGTGGCGATTCGCTACTGGAGCGACGGCGACATGCATGACGATGTCGTTTTCGCGCCGGGAGAGCATCTGTTGGTCAACCTGCTGCGTCTGCTGTCTCATCCGCGCATGGAGGTTCAGGTCATGATTTCCGAGCCAATCACCGACCACCTGGCAGGCCGCGATGTGCTGGCGCGCGAGTCGCAGCGCGCCGTCAGAGAGTCCTATGAGGCCGCAAATGCCGTCTGAGAAAATGCCCGCCGAAGCGCCTGATTTTCAGCCTCGCGGCTGGCTGGCCAACACCCACGTCCAGTCCCTGATGAGTTCCGGGCCCTGGCGTAAGCGCCATGTGCTGGGCCGGGCGAGGGCTTACCTGGCCCGCAGCCGGCCTGAGGTGATCAGAGCCTGGGACGGCACTCGCCTGCTCGGTTTGCGGAATCGCCCGCCGGGCGGCGAGGCGCGCGCGCTGGTCATCCTGCTGCACGGCTGGGAGGGCAGTGTTGACTCGAACTACATGCTGTCTGCGGCGCAGGCCCTGGATGAAGCCGGGTTCGAGACCTTCCGCCTGAACTTTCGCGACCACGGCCCGACGCATCATCTCAATGAAGGCCTGTTCCATTCCTGCCGGCTGGGGGAAGTGCTGGATGCGGTCGCTCAGGTTCGCATGCAGTACACGCAGGGCCCGGTTTTCCTGGTCGGCTTTTCGCTGGGCGGCAACTTCACCCTGCGCGTGGCCCGGGCCGCGCTGGATTACGGATTCGATCTGACCCGCGCCATTGCCGTCAGCCCGGTCATTCGACCGCTTCACGTTCTCGACGCGCTCGAAACCGCCTGGCCGGTTTACCACGGCTACTTCGTCTACAAGTGGCGGCGCTCGCTCAAGATCAAGCAGGCGCTGTTTCCGCGGGCGTATGATCTGTCCGGCTGGTTTCAGCTCAAACGCCTGCGCGCCCAGACCGAATGGCTGGTTGAACACATGACCGGGTTTCGCTCGCTGGATGATTATCTGGAGGGCTATTCGGTGGCTGGCGATTACCTGAAGGGGCTGGAGACATCCAGCCTGATCATCACCGCCGCCGACGACCCGATCATTCCGGCCGGCGATTTTCATGACCTGCCGAAAACGCCCGCCCTGGACATCGAAATGCTGGCCCATGGCGGCCACTGCGGCTTTATCGACAACTGGCGCATGCGCAGCTGGATTGATCAACGACTGATTGGAGAACTATGTCGACACCTGAACAACTGATGGCCGAAATCCGCCAGCTGCTGCAGCAAGGACGTTACGCCGATGCCGCCTCGGCCTGCCGCGAAGCCCTGGGCGAGGCGCCGGAGAATGCCGATTTGCGCATGCTCATGGGGCTGTGCGAGGAGGCCGCCGGACGTGCCGACACCGCCAGGGCCTGGATTGAGAAGGCATTGGAAAAGCATCCCGATCATCCGGCGGCAGGTTTCCACCTGGGCCGGCTGCTGCTGATCGAAGGGCGCGACGACGATGCCCGGGACAGCCTGGAGCGCTGTATCGCCCGTGATCCGAACCACGCCGCCGCGCGCACGCTGCTGGCTCGCGTCGATCAGCGCGCGGGTCGTGGCGAGGCGGCTATCGAAGGCCTGCGCACGGCCCTGGTCGCTGATGAAAACCACGCGCCGGCGCATGCCGGTCTGGCGGTGTTGCTGCTCAAGCGCGGTGAGTTGGAGGAGGCGCATACGCACGCCGCCGCGGCCGTTCGCCTGCGCCCGGACGATGCGCTCAGTCAGGTCACCATGGCCCAGGTTTTTCAGGCGCAGGGGCATTTCGACTTTGCCGAGCAGTGCCTGCGCAACGCACTGGAACGCCAGCCCGAGCACGTGCAGCTCAAGGCGGCGCTGGAGCAGCTGCAGCGTATTCGCGGCTCGGATGCCGGGGAGGATGAGGCCGACAGCGTTGCCGGCCAGCTTGAGCGCATGCGCGCCCACTACCGCCAGGGCCGGCTATTGCCGGCTGCCGAGCTGGCCGATGCGCTGCAGTTTCGCTTCGAGGTCGACGATCCGATCCTGCTGGAGCTGGCCGAGGTGCTGATGGACGCCGGTCAGGTTGATGCGGCCGGCGATATTCTGGACCGCGCGGACGCCGAGCTGCCGCGCCATGCGCTGACCGGCGCCCGGTTGACGGCCGTGCGCGGCGATCTGTCCGGTGCCCTGCAGCAGTTGAGCGAATTGTTCGCTTCGGATCGGGCTGAAATTCGCCATGACGCACGCCGCCTGTCGGCTGATCTGCATTTGCGCGAGCAGCGCCTGGAACCCGCCCTGGAGGTCTTGCGCCCGCTGGCCGATGAAGTGGGACGGGTGCCGGCCACCGCACGCATGCTGGCCCAGCTTGAACATGCCGCGGGTGAAACGGCCAGTGCTCGCAACCTCCTCGAGCAATTGCTCCAGCAATCGGACCTGCCGGAGGCCGAAAAAGCCGTCAGCCACAATCTGCTGGGTCGGATCCTGGACGAGTCCGGGGCTTACCAGGCGGCGGGCCGCCATCTGGCTCAGGGCGGCTGGCGGCGGCCGTTCCTGGTCGATGAAATCGACGAGGTGAGTCCGGATTCGTTGCAGCAGGCCTGGCTGGAGGTGACCGACTGGCCTTTTGGAGCCGAGCCGGTGGACGACGGCCGCCGCGCACCGATTTTCATTTGTGGCTGGCCCGGCAGCGGTCGCGAGGCGCTGCTGCCGGTCTTGCTGTCGAGCGAACAAGTCGCCATGCTGCCCGGAGAGGAATGGGCCCGTCGCCGGCAAATTCTGCGCCTGCCGGCCGGTCCGGATGCGCTGGCCGCGCTGTCGGAGTCGGATCTTCGGCTGGGCAGGAAGCGCTATCTGCGCGGTGGGCCGCAAAACGACAGACCGCTGCTGGAACCGGGTCAGGTCGAGGCCACGGCGCTGCCGGCTGTGGCACGTTTTTTCCCGCGTGCCCGCTTGCTGTGGCTGAATGCCTCCGAGCCCGGCCTCAAACTGCACTGGCGCCTGGCCGGCTGTCGCGACATCGAGCGAATGGTGGCCGTCTGGCGAGCCGAGCAGCGAGTGTTTGCCCATTTGCGCACGCTGCTGCCGCTCGATCTGGTCGAGCTCGAACTGGATCGGCTGCTCGAAGGCGACGCTCAAGCGCTCCGGCAGGTCGCCGATGCGCTGGAACTGGAAAACCCCGCCGCCCTGGCCGGCACTCTGGAAGCGTCTTTCCGCCAGGCCGGTTATCGCCGCGCCGGACACTGGCGACATTATTCGCAGGGTTGACTGGGCTGTCACCGGCTTGTTAAACGAGCGCGCGAAAAATCATTTAGGATGCACAGCGTCCATTCCCTGTCGCAGTGCCAGCACTTGAAACGCCTCGCTTTTGTTGCCCTGACTCTAATGCTGGCGGCCTGCTGCCCGGAAGAGCAGCTCGACGAGCGCGGCTGGCCCGAGGAGCTGGTGCTGGGTCTGGTGCCGGCGCTGGAAGTCGATTCCCTGATCGAAAACCTCGATCCGCTGACCGAGCATCTGGAGGCGGAACTGGGTTTGAAGGTGCGCTCCTTCGTGCCCATGGACTACACCGGCCTGGTCGAGGCCCTGGGCTCAGGGCGCGCCGATATCGGCATGCTGCCTCCGTTTGCCGCCATGCTGGCCCAGCGCCGCTACGATATCGAGACTTTGCTGATTTCCACCCGCCGCGGCGAGATTGGCTTTCGCACCCAGTGGTTTACCAACGATCCTTCGATTTGCGAGACCGAAATCGTTTACGAGGAGCGCCTGTGCGCCGCGCGGGGTCGAAACGGGGAAAGCGTGATGCGCCGTTTTGCCTCCTGCGAGGCGGGGCTGGAGGTCGTGCGCGGCGAGTCGGTGGCTTTCGTCGACCCGAATTCCACCTCCGGCTTCCTTTTTCCCGGCATGCAGCTGCGTGAGCTGGGAATCAACCCGCAGCGCGACGTCAACAGCCTGTTCGTCGGCCGGCACGACGCCGCGGCACTGGCGGTGCAGCGTGGCGACACCCGCTTCGGAGTCGCCTATGACGACGTCAGAAACCTGGTCTGCGAGCAAACGCCGGATATCGGAGAGCGCGTCATCGTGTTCAATCATTCCCCGATGATTCCCAATGACGGCGTGCAGGTTCGCCCGGGCCTGGCCCCCGATCTGCAGGTGGCGATCAAGCAGGCCCTGGTTGGCCTGGCCGAAGCCCAGGCGGATCTGCCCGACAACGAGCGCGTGCTGTTCGTTCTCTACGAGATCGACGGCCTCGAGCCCAAGCCGGAGGGCTTCTACGAGCCGGTCGCCCAAGCCTACGAGTTGATGCGCGATAACTGACCGCCGGAGCATTCATGAACAGCACAAGCAGCCAGGGCTCGATCCGCTTCAAGGAC
>CAZUTZ010000020.1:0-5055 GCA_964623655.1 uncultured Wenzhouxiangella sp. | reverse complement strand
GCCAACATCGTCTACCCCACCGGCACGGTCGGGATGAAGGATCTCAATCTGGAGATCAAGCCCGGCGAGTTCGTGGTCATTGTCGGCTCATCCGGCGCCGGGAAGTCGACCCTGCTCCGGGCCGTCAATGGATTGAATCGGCTGACCTCGGGCCAGGTGGAAGTCGACGGCCAGACCGTGCCGCAGAAAGAGGGTCGCGACCTGAGGCTGCTGCGCAAGCGGGTCGGGATGATTTTCCAGGATTTTCGCCTGGTCAAACGCCTGACGGTGTTATCCAATGTGCTGATCGGGCGGCTGGCGCACGTGCCCGGGTGGCGCGCCATGCTCAATTTCTGGCCGGCGCACGACAAGGAAGTCGCAATGACCGCCCTGAAGCGCGTCGGCATTACCGAGAAAGCCTGGGTCAAGGCCTCACAGCTTTCCGGCGGACAGCAGCAGCGTGTGGGGATTGCCCGGGCGCTGGCGCAAGAGCCGGCCATCATCCTGGCCGATGAGCCGGTGGCTTCGCTGGACCCGGTGACCACGCACCAGATCATGAAAGACCTGGTGCGCATCAACCGCGAGCTGGGCATCACGACCCTGGTCAACCTGCATTTCCTCGATCTTGCCCGGCAGTACGGCAAGCGCATCATCGGTCTGCGTTTCGGCGAGCTGGTCTACGACGGCTCGGCATCCACGGTGACCGACGACGACTTCCGCAACATTTACGGCCGCGATTTCACCGAAGACGACGTGCTCGACGAGGACGCCGTCAACTGATGGCGATGATGCCGCCCAAACCGGCGCGCAACTGGCCGCTGCTGGGCGGCACGGTCGCGTTCCTGGTCGCCATGACCTGGTGGTCGGCCGACGGCATCGGTTTTTCATTGACCGAACTGATCTGTAATGCGGCATCCGGGCAGCGCCTGCTGCAGGAGTCCTGGCCACCGGATTTCGCTTTCCTGCCGCAGCTGATCGGGCCGTTCATGGAGACGATCTATATCGCCATCGTCGGCACCGTGGTCGGCGGCATTCTGTCCATCCCGATGTCGATTCTAGCCGCCCGAAACTTGAGTCTCGGGCGGGTGATCTGGTTTGCCGATCGCAACTTCATGAACGTGCTGCGCACGCTGCCCGACCTGTTCTGGGCCATGCTGTTTGCTGCGGCCGTGGGTTTCGGCCCGGTCGCCGGCGCCCTGGCCCTGTCGGTGTTCAGCACCGCGGTGATTTCCAAGCTGTGGTCGGAGTCATTGGAGTCCATCGACATGGGCATGCCCGAAGCGGTCCGCGCCTGCGGCGGCACCTGGCTGCAGATGGTGCAGTTCGGCGCGATTCCTCAGGGGCTTCAGCATTATGTGTCGTATTCCCTGTACGCTTTCGAGCTGAACGTGCGCTCCTCCATGGTGCTGGGCCTGGTTGGGGCCGGCGGCATCGGCATGATTCTCGAAACCCAGCGCGCGATCTTCGAATATGAGCGCGTGACCATGATCATCCTGGCCGTGCTGGTGGCGGTCCTGATCATCGAGCAGATCTCCGAGTCGATCCGGAAGCGCCTGGCATGAGTCCCAACCCCGCATTGCTGCCTCGGCGCCGGCAGATCGGCTGGGCCACCTGGGCGACGTTCATCATCGTCGGCCTGTTTGTCTGGTCGCTGATTGCGATCGAATTCATGCCCGGCGACATGATTGCGGTGCCGGGCCAGATTGCCCGCGTGCTCTCCTTTTTCTACCCGGCCGATATGGCCTACGGCTGGGACACGGTGCTGCCGGCGATTGCGGAGTCGATCCAGATCGCCTGGATCGGCACCATCATCGCGGCCATTCTGTCCCTGCCGCTGGCGCTGTTCGGCGCACGCACGCTGTTTCCCCGCATCTCGCGCGTGGTCAAGCTGATATCGGCGACCGCGCGGGCATTTCCCGAAATCCTGCTGGCGATCTATTTCGTCCCCATCGTCGGGCTGGGGGCTTTCGCCGGTGCGCTGGCGATCGGCGTGTCCTCGGTGGGGATGCTCACCAAGCTGGGTGCCGAGGTGGTCGAGTCGATCGATTTCGGCCCGGTCGAGGCGGTCGAGGCGTCGGGCGGCTCCAGAATCCTGGCGCTGCGCTATGCCGTGGTGCCGCAGGTATTGCCGGAAATCGTCGCCCACTGGCTGTTCCGCTTCGAGCTCAACATCCGCGCCTCGGCCGTGCTCGGCGTGGTCGGCGCCGGCGGTGTGGGTGGCGTGCTGCTGAACACGCTGCGCATGGGCTTGTTCGAAATGGCTGCAGCGGTGCTGCTGCTGACGATTATCGTGGTGCTGGTGATTGATCTGGTTTCGGGCGAGATTCGCCGCAAGATTATTCGGAGTTGAAACGTTCAAACCCGATAAACAATCACCTTCATGACGTCCGCCGTCAGCCCCATGAGCCCTTGAACCGGCCGAGGGAGAATTCGCGCGCCATGGGCGACCGCCATGTCGGCGTGCCGCGCTTCGTCTTCTTTCATCTGGCGCACGATCGCGCGGGAGCGCTCGTCGCCCGGCGGCAGCGTTTTCAGGTGGTCGTTCAGATGGGCCTCGACCTGGCGTTCGGTGGCCTCGACGAAACCCAGGCTCCAGGGGTCGCCGGCCAGGCCGGCGAAGGCCCCGATGGTGAAGGAGCCCGTATACCAGAACGGATTGAGCAGGCTGGGGCGGCTTTCGAGCTCTTCCAGGCGCTCGGCGCACCAGGCCAGGTGGTCCTCTTCCTCGCGCGCGGCTTCTTCCATTTCGGTGCGCACTTTTTCGCTGCGGGCGGTGGCGGCCTGACCGGCGTAAAGCGCCTGCGCGCAGACCTCGCCGGTGTGGTTGATGCGCATCAGGCCGGCGGCGTGGCGACGGCTGTCGGGGTCGAAGTCGATGTCCGGAATATCGCCGGCCGGAGACGGTGCCGTGCCTGGCGGAGGTGGTGCAAACAACACCCTCAGGGCCTGGTCAATCTGACTCAGTGCTCCATCGTAGATCGTCGGTTGGCGCATGATCTTCAGCCGTTATACTGGTGCGGAATTCGTCCCGATAATAAATCAATGAACCGCAAAATCCTGTTGGCTTGCTTCCTTTTGGTCGTTAGCTGGAATGTTCATGCCGGTTTTTCCGGGCAGGGCGAGTTCGGCCTGGTCTTCAATCGCGGCAACAGCGACTCGGAAGCGGCCAACGCGCGCCTTGGTCTGGATTGGGAGCGCGAGCGCTGGGAGAATGAGGCCATTGCGCGAGCGGTCTATGCTCGCGATGGCGGGACCACCAGCGCCAATCGCTTCACCTTGTCGAACAGCCTGAACTACAGCCTGAATCCACGCAGCTACGTGACTGGTGCCTTGCGCTATGATCGCGACCGATTCTCCAGCTTTCGCTACCAGGCTTCCGTTGCAGCTGGCTACGGCTACCGGGTGATTCGCACGGAGGCCCATCGGCTGACGCTGGAAGCCGGCCCCGGCTACCAGTTCGCCGAAATCCGCGATACCGGAGAAACCGACAACCAGGCCATCCTGCGCGGACTGGCGAGTTATCGCTGGAAAATTTCCGATGGCACTCGCCTGACCAATCGTTTGCTGGTCGAATCCGGGGGCAGCAACACCTATGCCGAAAACGAGCTGAGCCTGAGCGTGGCGATGAATGCCCGGATGTCTCTGAGCACCGGAGTGACCCTGACTCACAACACCGACGTCGAGCCCGGCCGCAAGAAGACCGACACCCTGACAACCGTCAATCTCGTCTACAACTTCGGCACTTTGCAGGATTGATGAGTTATTACCGCCATCATCTGTTTTTTTGCACCAACCAGCGCCCCGACGGCGCCGACCGGCCGTCGTGTGCCCAATGCGATTCACCGCGGCTGCGCGGCTACGTCAAAAAACGCCTGAAGGAACTCGGCTTGGCCGGCGCTGGAGGTGTGCGGGCCAACACCGCCGGTTGCCTGGATCGCTGTGAAGAGGGCCCGGTGCTGGTGGTTTACCCGGAAGGCGTCTGGTACACCTACGTCGACGAGGACGATCTGGAAGAGATCATTCAGGCGCATCTTGTAGGAGGCGAGCCGGTGGAGCGGCTAATGCTGCCCGCACGGCTGCCCTGAAAAGGCTTGCCAGCAGCGTTTGGCTCCTGTAGAATTCTCGCTCTTTCGCGCAGCATTTTGTAAGCGAGCCTGGATTCGAGACCAATGAAGACTTTTACCGCCAAACCGCAGGACATCCGCCGGCAGTGGCACGTGATTGATGCCGACGGCAAAACGCTGGGTCGTATTTCGACTGAGATTGCCCGCCGCCTGCGCGGCAAGCACAAGCCCGAATATACCCCGCACATGGATACGGGGGATTACATCGTTGTCGTCAATGCCGAGAAAGTCAACGTCACCGGCAACAAGCGCTCCGACAAGATGTACCACAAGCACACCGGTTACATCGGTAATCTGAAGTCCATCAATCTCGAGAAATTGCTTGCCAGCAGACCGGAGCGCGTCATTCAATACGCCGTCAAGGGCATGATGCCCAAGGGGCCCCTGGGCCGCCAGATGCTGTCAAAGCTGAAAATCTACGCTGGTCCCGAACACCCGCACTCAGCGCAGCAGCCGCAGGCACTCGAACTGTAACCCGACGCAGGATTTAGCATGGCAACTGAACAATATTACGGCACCGGCCGTCGCAAGACCTCGAGCGCACGGGTTTACGTCCGGCGCGGCACCGGCCAGATCACGGTCAATCGCAAGCCTCTCGATGAATTTTTCGGCCGCAAGACCGCGCAAATGATCGTGCGCCAGCCGCTGGAGCTCATCGACATGACCGAAACGTTCGACATCAACGTCACCGTCAAGGGTGGTGGCACCACAGGCCAGGCCGGCGCCATTCGTCTTGGCTTGGCTCGCGCTTTGATGGAATACGACGACGCCTTGCGCTCGCCGCTGCGCAAAGCCGGCTTCGTGACCCGCGACGCCCGCGCCGTGGAACGTAAGAAAATCGGTCTTCACAAGGCCCGCAAGGCCACCCAGTACTCCAAGCGCTAATCCGGGAGTACGGGGACGATCTCCTGGGGGATCGTCTAGTGGTAGGACTACGGACTCTGACTCCGTC
>CAZUTZ010000019.1:0-16667 GCA_964623655.1 uncultured Wenzhouxiangella sp. | reverse complement strand
AGGAGCATCAAGCCGTTGGCCACGTACCAGCCGCCCTCGGTGCTGAGCGGCATGATCGGCACACCGAACACGGTGCCCGACCCGAACAACTCGCGCGAGAAGCCAACCGCAAGCAGGACCACCGAATAGCCCAGCGCGTTGCCGAAGCCGTCGACGGCCGAGATCCAGGGCGGGTTCTGCATGGCAAAAGCCTCGGCCCGCCCGAGCACGATACAGTTGGTAATGATCAGCCCGACGAAGACCGACAGCTCGCGGCTGAGCTGAAAGGCAAAAGCCTGGAGGAACTGATCGACCACGATCACCAGCGCGGTGATGATGGTCATCTGCACGATGATGCGGATGTTCGACGGAATCATGTTGCGGATGACCGAGACGAAGAAATTCGACAGGGTCAGCACGAAAATCACCGCCAGGCACATGGTCACCGTGGTCGACAGCTTGGTGGTGATGGCCAGGGCCGAACAGATGCCCAGAATCTGCAGCGCGATCGGATTGTTGGCGAAAATCGGCGCGAACAGGACTTCGCGTGTTTTCAACTCTGCCATTTACATCACCTCTCCAGCTTGAATTCGGCTTTCCAGGCGGGTCAGGTACGTGCCATACCCATCCTCGCCCAGCCAGAAGCGCACCATGTTCTCCACACCCTGCGAGGTGATCGTCGCCCCGCTCAGGCCGTCGACGCGGTGCTCGGGATCGGACACGCCTTCCGGTGTGGGCCCGCGGTCGACCCGGAACCGCGGCTGCCCGTCGTCGCCACGCACTTTCCGGCCCACCCAGCCTTCCTGCCAGCGCGGATTTTCGATTTCACCGCCCAGGCCCGGGGTTTCGCCGTGCTCGAAGAAACTGATGCCGGCGACGGTCCTGAGATCGGGTTCCAGGGCGAGAAAGGCGTACATGGTCGACCACAAGCCATAGGCATGGACCGGCAGGATCACGCGGACCAGGTTGCCGTCGTCGTCACGCGCCAGAAACACCTCGCCGTAGTGCGGTCGGCGACCGATCCCGGCCGGATCGCCGCTCAAGGCCCGGCTTTGCGCCGGATCCCGTGCCGCGCGCACCGGGTCAAACCCGCCGGGCGGATCGACATAGCTGCCGGTGTCGAAATCGACAATGCGCCGATCGATGCGCTGGAAGGCTTCCGATATGTCCATGCCCGGCTCATAGATTCCGGCCGCCTGCAGCACGTTGAGCTGACGGAAACCGGCGCGATTTTCCTCCTGGAGCGGGCGCAGGGTCACTGCCGCGGTCGAGACGATCACCGCGCAGACCAGGCAAACGCCGACGGCCACGTTGATGATGTTGCTGATGCTGTTCTTATCCTTCACCGGGCACCTCCAGCAGGCGGCGCTTGCGGCGTGCGATGTTGGCCTTGATGACCACGTAATCAATCAGCGGCGCGCACAGATTGCCGAACAGGATGGCCAGCATCACGCCCTCGGGAAAAGCCGGGTTGACCACGCGGATCAGAATCACCATCACGCCGATCAGAATGCCGAACACCCACTTGCCGGCATTGGTCATGGACGCCGAAACCGGGTCTGTGGCCATGTAGACCAGGCCGAAAGCGAAGCCGCCGAGGGTCAGATGCCAGTACCAGGGCATGGCGAACATCGGATTGGTCTCGCTGCCGGCCCAGTTCAGGAGCGTGGCCATCCCGATCATCCCTAACAGCATGCTGAGCATGATGCGCCAGGAGGCAATCTTGGTGATCAACAGGATCAGGGCGCCAAAGGCAATGACCAGGGTCGATGTCTCGCCGATCGAGCCCTGGATGCCGCCCAGCGCGGTCTGCATCCAGGTCAGATCCACTTCCGGCGACAACGAGGCGTTGGCCGTCAGCCCGGCGCTGAAGTCCAGATCACCCAGCGCGGCCATGGCCAATGGCGTGGCGCCGGAAAAGCCGTCGACCGCGGTCCAGATCGAGTCGCCGGTCAGATAGGCCGGATAAGCAAAAAACAGGAAGGCGCGACCGGTCAGGGCCGGGTTGAGGAAGTTCTTGCCGGTGCCGCCGAAGACTTCCTTGCCCACGACCACGCCGAAGCTGATGCCTAAGAACACCATCCACAGTGGAATGGTCGGCGGCAGGATCAGGGTGAACAGGATGCCGGTGACGAAAAAACCCTCGTTGACCTCGTGGCCCCGCTTCCAGGCGAACAGCCCCTCCCAGATGAATCCGCCCAGGTAGGTGACGATGAAGATCGGCACGTAGTAGACCGCGCCGTGCAGCAGGTTGGCGACCCAGTTGGTGTGGTCGAAACCGATCAGCGCGGCCACCAGATCGGTGCGCCAGCCCGGAATGGGGTTATAGCCAAACTCGCTGATCTGCAGGTTGGCCTGATAACCGACGTTGATCATGCCGAAGAACAAGGCGGGCAGCGCGGCGAACCACACGGTCATCATCACCCGTTTCAGGTCCAGTCCGTCGCGCACGTGCGCGGTGGCGCGCGTGGTGCTCGACGGGCTGTACAGCATGGTGTCGAACATTTCATAGAAGGTGTAGAACCGGTGATACTTGCCGCCGCGCTCGAAGTGTGGGGCAACGCGCCGGTCGACAAAGGCTCTCAGTCCCACTCAACCCTCCTTCTGGATCTGCTCGAGCACGTCCCGGAGGATCGGGCCGTACTCGTATTTACCGACACACACATAGGTACACAGCGCCAGGTCTTCCTCGACCAGCTCCAGCGCGCCGAGGTTTTCGGCCATCTCCAGATCGCCGACGATCAGCGAGCGCAGCAGCTGGGTGGGCAGCACATCCATGGGCATGACCATCTCGTATTGCCCCAGCGGCACCATGGCGCGTTCGCTGCCGTTGGTCGTGCTGGTCAGATCGAAACGCCGACCCGGCATCAGGCGGGACAGATAGATGTTCATCTGCGAGTGACGCTCCAGGCCGGGCGAGAGATAGCCGAACAGGCGGCGATCGCGGTCCTCGCGAATGACGGTGACCTGGTTGGCCCAGCGACTGAGAAAGGCCAGGTTGTCGCGGGCGTGATGACCGCCGAACACCGAGCCGGAAATGATGCGGTTGGCGCCCTCGATCAGGTTGCCGCGGCAAAGCTCGTCGGTGCTGGCGCCAAGGCGAGTGCGGACCAGGCGCGGACGCTCGACGCGCGGCCCGGTCAGCGCAACCACGCGCCGGGTGTACCGCTGGCCGCTGACAAACAGATGCCCAATGGCAATGACGTCCTGGTAGTCGACTGTCCAGACCGTCCGGCCGCGTCCCACCGGGCACAAATAATGAATATGCGTGCCGAAATTACCGGCCGGGTGCGGGCCGGAGAAGACTTCCTCCTGGATACCGTCGCCGGCAAAGGAAGGCAGCGACGATTCAGGAGGCCGGGCGACCCAGACCGGGCCGTCCGTCTGGCTCTTGAGCACCTTGAGCCCGTTCCTGAAGGCCTCCAGCTCCGGCTCAATGATCAGCGCCGGGTCCGGCGCGAGCGGCTGGGTATCGATGACGCGAACGAAAATGGCTGCCGGGTCGCTGTCGACGGCCGGCGTTTGTCCAAAAGGGCGGGTACGAATCGCGGTCCACTCGCCGGACTCGATCAGCAATTCGCGAGCCTGAACGCGTTTGAGTCCGGACAAGGAGTGCGGACGAAAACTCGCGAACGGCTCATCGCCACCGCCGTCGGTGGTATCGATGGCCAGCGACTGCATGAAACGCTTCTCGCCGCGATTGATGGCCATCACGCGCCCGGCGGCCGGGGCGGTAAAACGCACCCCCGGATTTTTCTTGTCGTCGAAAACCAGCTGGCCGCGACGCACGCGATCGCCCTCGGCAACATGCAGGGTGGGACGCATGCCCGGATAGTCACCACCCAGCAAGGCCACCGTCCGAATGCTGCTGGTACCGGTCTCCACGCGCTGATCGGGACGGCCCTGTAGCGGCAGGTCCAGTCCCTTCTGGATTCGAATCATATTGTTCGACTTCCGTTTGAGCAGTCCGGCGGGCAATTCGCCCATCGAACCGCTTGACTACCCCGTCGCCCTTCTATGCTGCGATGCCAGCTCTCACCTTTAGACGCTTGCCTCTCTGCGCCTGGTTTTTTGGCTGAACGATTATGTGAATCCTTAAGGGCGTTTCATTAAAGGCCAGCCTGCGCTGGCGAATGGAAAGTAAGCTAACAGCTTATCCGCGTGAAAATCAAGTGAAAAAAATACATCTTCTGTCGCCGTCGCCCCTCCCTGCTGCATCCCTTGACCTTGTCTTTCCATTGGCGATAATGCGGGGTTGCTGCAACTTTGTTTCGTGGAGGTGCGCCCTGCTCTCTGCTCGCGACTTTCGCGCCGGTCTGTCGGTCAGCGCGCTGTTACTGCTTTCCGCCTGCGCGACTTTTGAAGCGCGCGAGCCGCTGGTCGATCCGGAGCCCGCCCCCGACCGGGTGCCCTACTATCTGCAAGCCGAGCTCGACGACCCTTTCGACACCATCGAACGGGCGATGGGCCGAATCACTGGCGAGCGCCCTCGCCTGATCGAACTCCCGGCCACCGAGACGCCCGAGCCTGATCTGATCGGACGGATCGTCGGGCGCTTCGAATTCAGTGATTGTTCGGACAATGGACGAGCCCTGCAGTGGGCCAACTGGTTCGGTGACCGCCCGGACTACATGAATCGGGTGCTCAATCGGGCCCATCCATGGCTCTACGACATTGCCAACGAGCTCGACGAGCGTGACCTGCCCGGCGAGCTGGCCTTGCTGCCCATCGTGGAGAGCGCGTTCGATCCCTTCGCCTACTCGCGTGAGCGAGCGTCGGGCACCTGGCAATTTCTGAGCGCCACCGCGCTGGATCGTGGCATCCAGATCAACGACTGGTACGACGGCCGCCGCGATGTCTATGCCGCCACGCGCGCCGCGCTGGACTATCTGACTTACCTGAACACCCTTTTTGACGGCGACTGGGATCTTGCCCTTGCCGCCTACAATGCCGGCCAGGGCCGCGTCCAGAGGGCGGTCAGGAGCAATCAGGCACGTCAGCGTCCAACCGACTGGGAGCAGCTTCGCCTGCCGCGCGAAACCCGCGCCTACATTCCCAAGCTCCACGGCCTGGGCTGCCTGTTTCGCGAGCCCGAAAAGTTTGGCCTGGAACTCCCCGTGTGGACCAATGAGCCGCTGATCACGCGCGTCGAGTTACCCGGCCCGACCGACGTGGTCGAACTGTCGGCAAGAGTCGACCTGGAAATCACCGAGTTGGTGGCGCTGAATCCCGGCCTGAACCGGCATATGACCCCGCCCGACGGCCCCCATCACGTCTTTGTGCCCATCGAGCGAGCTGAAGACGTCTCGCAGGCGCTGCCGCTGCTCAATAACGGCCAGCACCGGATGACCTGGCAGGAAATCACGGTGCGGCGCGGCGATTCGCTGTCGGTGCTCGCCCAGCGGAACAACACGACCGTGGCCGCTCTGCGGGAAGCCAACGACTTGAACGGCGATCATTTGTCGATCGGGCAGGTCCTGCGTCTGCCGGGGGCCGACAACAGCGTCCCGACCGATAGTCCCTGGGGCTACCGCTATCAGGAGATGGCAAACCTGCAGGAACGCTTGCTGCCCAGCCGTCATTTCAACCACCGCGTGCGGCCCGGGGAAAGCCTCTGGGTGATTGCGCGCCGGTACTCTGTCAGCGTTGCCGACATCCAGCGCTGGAACAACATGGGCCAGCGGACGACGATTCGGCCGGGGCAGCGCCTGAGCATCCGGGCGGAATCCTCGACACGCTCACGCTCGCCCGCCCAGACACAGCCCAGCCAGTACACGGTCCGCAACGGTGACTCCCTGTGGCTGATCGCTCGACGGCTGAACGTTTCGATGGCCGACCTGATGCGCTGGAACGATCTCGACGAAAACAGCATTCTGAGACCTGGCCAGGTGCTGACCATCCGGCGAGGTGGACGTGCTTAAAGCCCTTCATTCCAGCCGCCTCGGAGCGTTCGTGCTGCTGTGCCTGCTGGCCGTGCCGGTCAGTGCGGCCGTCGAACTGGACGGTGCCATTGCCCAGGGCGGGCTGGTGTTCGGCCAGGCGCCGGAAGGCAGTCAGGTATGGCTGGACGGCGAGGCGCTGATGGTTTCGGCCGACGGCAAGTTCCTGATCGGGTTCGGCCGCGACGACCTGGAAGCCAGGCAGCTGGAAGTCAAACTGCCCGACGGCCAGCGCTGGTCTCGCAGCCTGAAGCCGGAGCCCCGGGATTTCGACATACAGCGCATCGACGGTCTGCCCAGTGAACAGGTCACGCCGCGACCGGAGGTGTTGCAGAGAATTCGCGATGACGCGGCCCAGGCTCGCCGGGCCAGAGAGCGTCGCGACCCCCGCACCGACTGGACCGACGGTTTCATCTGGCCGGTTCACGGGCGCATTACCGGCGTCTACGGCTCTCAGCGCATCCTCAACGGTCAGCCGCGAGCGCCGCACTGGGGGGTTGACATCGCCGCGCCCACCGGCACTCCGGTCGAGGCTCCGGCACCCGGCGTGGTGACCTTGACGCATCCCGACATGTATTTTTCCGGCGGCACGATCTTTGTCGATCACGGCCACGGGCTGGTATCGGCGTTTTTGCACTTGAGCGAAATCCTCGTCGAAGACGGGCAACACGTGAGCCAGGGCGATGTCATCGGCCTGGTCGGCGCCACCGGGCGGGCCACCGGGCCGCACCTGGACTGGCGGGTCAACCTGGGAGATACCCGGGTCGACCCGGAACTGCTGCTCCCACCCATGCCGGATTGATTGACTGGCATGCCCCGCGCTCTGGCGCTTTTGATCCTTGTCGGTGCATTGACCGGCTGCGCGGGCTCCCCGGAACCGGCCCGCGAAGCGTCCGCCGACATCGCTCCGCTGGAAGACATCGCCAACGCCGTGGCGGGCGAATATGTATCGGTCCGGCAAGTCGGCCAGGCCGGCGATTCAGTTCACCTCAGGATCGAAGCGGAGGCCATTACCGATGGCCTCGGGCTGCTGATGACCCAGCAGCACGGCGACAGCGAGCGGATGTTCGAACTGCAGCTCAGGCCGGGCGAGTCGGCGGAGCAATTCGAGGCCCGCTTCATTCCGCGACGCGCTGAACGCGAGGCAGCGGAAACCGCATGCGACATGCGCTTCCGTCTGGCCGGCGGCCGCCTGGTCGGCGCGACCGATCCGGATGAATGCCGGTTTCGAGCCGACCAGCAATGGATTGGGCTGCTCAAGGAAATCGCCTTCGAAGGCGACCAGGTGATGATGGCCGATCAGCTGGTACTGGAGGACGGCACCCCGCTGGGCGAGCCGGATCAGCTTGTACTTGGCCGGGTCGCCTCTTTTCGCGGCACATTGGCGCGCAATGAATCCGGCAGCTGGCGCATTGCCCGTCAACTCAGGCTGGCCAGCGGCGGCAATCTGATCGAACCGCTGGACGCAGCCGGCATGAGCCTCGGCATCCTGCTGAATCTGGAGTTGGTCGAAAGCACCGAAAGCGAGACGCCCGGCCTTCGCTTGCAGGTCATCGAGGAAGCGTCAGACCGCGTGATCGCCGAGACCTGGGCTGGACCTGAGAGCCGCCTGATCGGCGTCTCGCTGGAAGATATGCGCATCGAGTTCCGGCGCGAGCCATAAAAAAGGGTGTCGCTCGGACACCCCTGTAAATCATCAAGCTGCCGCGCTGCAAGCGCATCAACTAAACGGTTTCTCAGTCGCTCCAGGCCGGCGGGTGGCCATCGATAGGCTTGTATCCACCTTCCACGCCCTTGGTGACGATGGCGACCGCGTTATGCGGATGCAGGCTTTCGAAATGGCTGACGCGAGCCCAGAAGTCGGTCACCCGCTCCTGATCTTCCAGCGCGGTCTGCACACGCCTGGCTGAATCCTCGCAAAACATCAGGTTCTGGCCGTTCAGCAGCGCAAAAGCCTGCTCATCCTCGCGCTTGACTGCCGACTGCACCGGGGTCTTGAGCGCGCCTTCGATCGCGTCGATCATCTGAATGAACGGAAAGGCCTCGAAACTTGGCGCCAGCTGCAGCCGGATATCGGCAGCGCTGCGCTGCGAATGCGGCGTAGCCACGATGCCTTGTTCCGATCCTAGCCATTCCACCACGGCGCCGGCGTCGACCGTGCCGCTGCTGTCGAAATCTTCGCGGAATTTATCCTGAATCAGCTGCCGCGCCAGCGCGGCCGAACAGGGGCAGGTGCTGGAGTAGATCACCCGGAAGGCCAGCTCCATCGAAAACTCCCGACCGTCCAGGGAAGCGATCAGGCTGATCGGATAGCCCTTCCAGCCGCTGTTGTCGCTGACCAGTGCCTGACGTCGCACAAGATATTCGAAATCCAGCCGAATCATGGCCTTGGAACTTAAATCTTCATGCGAGTCAAGGAAATCGCGCAAAAGATGCCGCAAGGACGCCGGCGTGATCGAGTGCTCGGCCAGAGCCCGATCCAGGTGCAGGTAAAGGCGAGACATGTGAATGCCGCGTTTTTCCGGCTGGCCCAGATCAACGAAGGCACTGATACGCGCATTGCTCTGAACCTGACGCCCGTCGGGGCCGTCCAGCAGGACCGGTAATTCAATGTCATTCATCCCGACCCAGTCCAATTTGCCCGCAACCTGAGCTTTGGCGTGAGAGGCGATATCCGGCATTTTTGCCAGTTTGCTGCTGTTAGTCATTCAGTTACTCATCTCGTTGGGAAAACGCAGTTTCGAGGACCTTCCTCGACAGCAAGACCGCGATTAGACGCGGATATCCATCAATGTCACGTGATTGACATCTGGCCAGGACTGGAGAGACAAGTTGTTGAAAATGGTCGGAGCGGAGAGATTCGAACTCTCGACCCCCACAACCCCATTGTGGTGCGCTACCAGGCTGCGCTACGCTCCGACCGTAAACCTCATCAAGCCCGCTATTGTAAACCAAAAATCCGGGGCGACGGCCTGCCCTTCCCTTGAGTTGCTCAGCGCCGCAACAACTGCAGGATTTCCTCAAGCTCCACTCGCATCTGCCGCACCACCTGCTGGCTTCGCGAGGCATCGTCCTGGGCCTGCTCGCCCTCGAGGCGCTGCCGCGCGCCGAGGATCGTGAATCCCTGCTCATGCAAAAGGCTGCGAATCTGGCGAATCATCAACACATCATGCCTCTGGTAGTAGCGCCGGTTGCCGCGCCGCTTGACCGGCTTGAGTTGCGGAAACTCCTGTTCCCAGTAGCGCAGGACGTGCGGCTTGACCGCGCAGAGTTCACTGACTTCACCGATCGTGAAATATCGCTTCGCCGGAATCGGCGGCAGTTCCTGGTTACTCCGAGGATCCAGCATAGGCCTCCACTCTCGCGCGCAGTTTCTGCCCCGGCTTGAAGGTAACCACTCGCCGCGCCGAAATCGGGATTTCTTCGCCGGTCTTCGGGTTTCGGCCGGGCCGCTGTCCCTTGTCGCGGAGCTGGAAATTCCCGAAGCCGGACAATTTCACGTGGCTGCCGGACTCAAGCGCGTGCCGGATGGCTTCAAACCAGGCATCCACGAATTCTCTCGCCTCGCGCTTGTTCAAGCCAACTTCGTCGAATAATGTACTTGCCAGATCCGCCTTGGTCAGTGACATCCCCTCATCCTCTCAGTTTGGCGCCGAAGCGCTGTTCCAGCCCGCTGACCACCCTCTGGATCAACGAGTCGACTTCCCTGTCAGTAAGGGTGCGCGAAAGATCACGGATAATCAAGCCTATAGCCAGACTTTTGCACCCGCTTTCCACTCCCGTTCCCCGATACTCGTCGAAGATGACCCAGCTTTCAACTTGTTCGCCACCGATTTCTGCGATCGCGTCGATCAAATCGCCGGCCGCGACTTCTTCGCCGACCACCAGCGCCAGGTCCCTTCGCGTCGCGGGAAAACGCGAACCGGCCCGGTGCAGCGGCAGATCAACGCGCGCAAGGTCGTCCAGATCAAGCTCGGCGATATAAATCTCAGACTCCAGATCACAAGCGGCCGCACATTCAGGATGCAGCTGGCCGAATGATCCGGCCCGACGCTGGTCGATGAACAGGTCAGCGCCGCGCCCCGGATGCAGCCAGGCCTGCTCGCTGCGGGCAAAACGGACCGCGCCCCGGGTCCGGTTCAGCGCCAACAGGGATTCGATTTCTCCCTTGAGATCGAAAAAATCAACCGAAGCGCCCGGGCCACTGGCGTGCTCACCGCGCACCCGACCGGTCATCAGAAGGCTGAGCCGGGCGTGTTCCTGGAAGCCCTCGCTCTCCTGCCGGAAGCAGGTGCCGACCTCGAACAGGCGAAAATCCTGCTGACGCCGCCGCAGATTGGCGCTCGCTGTCTTGAGCAAGCCCGGCAGCAGGCTGGTGCGCAGGACCGCCAGATCGCGACTCAAGGGATTGGCGAGCGGCTGCGCCCCGGCTTCCAGGCCCAGACAATGCAGTTCGTCTTCGGCCACAAACGACCAGGTGATGATTTCCTGAAATCCGCGCGCGGCGAGCTGGTGACGCAGCTTGCGTTCCGGCAGGCGGGTTTCCGATTCGGTGCTCAGGCGCAAGCGCCCGCGCGGCCGCCGGCTTGGTAGACGGTCGTAGCCGTAAACGCGGGCGATTTCCTCGATCAGATCGACCTCGATGGCGATATCGCGCCGCGCCGGGGGTGGAGTGACCAGCAGCTGTTGATCGCCCGCCCCGACCTGCATGCCGAGGCGCTGGAGAATGTCGACCATCTCGGCCGTTTGGAGCTGCGTACCCAACAGGCGGTTGGCGCGATCAGGACGCAAATTCACCTGCGCACCGGTCGGCAGATGCCGTTTGTCGACCTCTTCGAGCACCGGACCGGGTCGGCCGCCGGCGATGGTCATGATCAGAGCCGTCGCCCGCTCCATGGCCTGGCGCTGCAGCCTCGGGTCGACCCCGCGCTCAAAGCGGTGCGCCGACTCGGTCGCCAGGCCCAGACGCCGGGCGCGACCGACTATGCTCGCCGGATTGAACCAGGCCGACTCCAGCAGAATGTCCCGGGTCTGATCGGTGACACCCGAGTCTTCACCGCCAATCACCCCACCGATGGCCAGAGGTCGCTGCCGGTCGCAAATCATGAGCATGTCGGAATCCAGCGCCACATCGCGTCCGTCCAGCAGCACCATGCGCTCGCCGCTTTCGGCCCGGCGGACTCGAATACCGCCGTCGAGCTTGTCCAGGTCAAAAGCGTGCATGGGTTGGCCGAGCTCCAGCAGCACGTAGTTGGTGACATCCACCACGGGCCCCAGGCTGCGCATGCCGCAGCGGCGCAGCGCTTCGACCATCCACAGCGGGGTCGGCGCTGAAACATCGACGCCGCGAATCACCCGGCCGAGATAGCACGGGCAGTCCTGCGGGGCGAGCAATTCGATCTCGACACGGTCGTCAATTTGCGGCTCGACCGGCTGCATTTCCGGCGGCGTCGACGTCCCACCCGTCAGGGCGGCCAGTTCGCGCGCCAGCCCGCGCACCGACAGACAGTCGGCACGGTTGGGGGTCAGGTCGATATCCAGAACGTGGTCATCGAGACCAAGATATCCGGTCAAGGACTCACCCACCGGGGCTTCGGCCGGCAATTCCATCAGGCCGGATGCCTCATCACCCAGACCCAGCTCGGGCTCCGAGCACAGCATGCCTTCAGACGCCACCCCGCGCAGCTTGGCGGGCTTGATCTTCAGGCCGCCGGGCAGCACCGAGCCCAGCGTAGCCAAAGGCGCTTTCAGGCCCAGCCGTGCATTGGGCGCACCGCAAACAATGGTTCTTTCCTCGGCATCTCCGCGCACCCGGCAAACGCGCAGTCGGTCGGCGTCCGGATGCGGCTCGACGGCCACAATCTCCGCGACCACGACCCCGTCCAGTGGCGGCGCCACGGCGGTCACCGCGTCCACTTCCAGGCCGGCCAGGGTAAAACGCTCGGCGATGCCGTGGGCATCAAGATCGGTCTCGACCCAGGTTCGGAGCCAGTGGTGGTTGATTTTCACGGAACGAGGCTTCCTATCTGAACTGGCGCAGGAAATTCAGGTCGTTTTCGAAGAACAGCCGCAGGTCGTCGACGCGGTAGCGCAGCATGGCGAAGCGCTCAACGCCCAGACCGAAGGCGTAACCGGTGTATTTTTCCGAGTCGATCCCGCAGTTATCGAGCACGTTGGGATGCACCATGCCGCAGCCCAGCACTTCAAGCCAGCGCCCTGGACTGCCGTCGGCGTCGGTCCAGCGCACGTCGACTTCCGCCGAGGGCTCGGTAAACGGAAAATACGAGGGGCGCAGCCGGACCTCCAGCTCATCTTCGAAAAAGGCGTTGACGAAGTCCGACAACAGGCCCTTGAGGTCGGCAAAAGTCACGTCGGTATCGACCAGCAAACCCTCGACCTGGTGAAATTGGGGGGTGTGGGTCTGGTCGGAGTCAGCGCGGAAAACCCGCCCCGGCGCAACGATGCGCACCGGCGGCTGCAAATCGCGCATGACCCGGATCTGCACCGGTGAGGTGTGCGTGCGCAGCAGGCGACCGTCGGGCAGGTAGAAGGTATCGTGCATGGCCCGTGCCGGATGATGCTCGGGAAAATTCAGCGCGCCGAAGTTGTGGAAATCATCCTCGACTTCGGGACCCGTCGCGACACTGAAGCCGAGCTGGGCAAAGATATCCAGAATCCGGTCCAGCGCGCGATTGACCGGATGCTGGCCGCCGGCAGCATGCCGCCGGCCAGGTAGCGTCACGTCCACCGCCTCGGCGGCCAATCGCTGGGTGAGCGCTGCTGATTCCAGCTCAGCCTGGCGCCGGCTGATGGCGGCTTCCAGGGTCTGCTTGCTCCGGTTGACGGCCTGCCCGGCTTCGCGGCGCTGGTCAGGCGGGAGTTGACCGAGCTGCTTGAGCAGACCGGTCAGCTCGCCTTTCTTGCCGAGAAAGCGCACCC
Source organism: uncultured Wenzhouxiangella sp. (assembly GCA_964623655.1). GTDB lineage: Bacteria > Pseudomonadota > Gammaproteobacteria > Xanthomonadales > Wenzhouxiangellaceae > Wenzhouxiangella. The sequence continues at coordinate 3,810 of CAZUTZ010000019.1, read as the reverse complement.
GGACTTCGTCCAGGGCGCGGGTATCACCGGATTCGGCCACCAACTCCAGCGCCTGGTCAAGCAGGCTGTCAGGAGAGGTGTCAGCCATCGACGTCAGGCCAGGCTGGCCTGGGCCTTGTCTGCCAGCGCTTTGAAAGCGGCCTTGTCATGCACGGCCAGATCGGCCAGGACCTTGCGGTCGATTTCGATCTCGGCGCGCTTCAGGCCGTTGATGAAGCGGCTGTAGGACAGACCGTGTTCGCGCGCAGCGGCGTTGATGCGCGTAATCCACAGACTGCGGAAATCACGCTTGCGCTGACGGCGATCGCGGTATGCATACTGGCCGGCCTTGATCACGGCCTGCTTGGCAACCCGGTAGACCTTGCGACGGGCGCCGTAGTAACCCTTGGCGCGATTGAGAACCTTGCGATGGCGGCGACGGGCCACCACTCCACGTTTGACTCTAGCCATTTCTGATCTCCTCGAACCTTAGAGTTTGGGCAACATCTGACGGACGGCTTTCTCGTCCGACTTCGACACCATCGTCGCGGACCGCAAACGCCGCTTGCGCTTGGTGTCCTTCTTGGTGAGGATATGGCTGTGGAAGGCGCGCTTGCGCTTGATGCGCCCGCTACCGGAAACCCGGAAACGCTTGGCCGCGCCCCGGTTGCTCTTCATCTTCGGCATGTTGATACTCCTTTGCTTTCAAACCCCTTTAGCGGGGTGTTTTTAATACCTTCCTGCAGCGTCTTCGGTAATGCCGATACCGGAGAACTTGTTCAGGCTGCAGTCGGGCGTGTTATCCGGCGCGGCAGAACCGCGGCCGGGTGTGCATCAATGCTTTTTCGGTGCCAGCATCATCACCATCTGGCGGCCTTCCATGCGCGGAAACTGCTCCACGGTGGTCTCGTCCGACGTTTCGGTCTCGACTCGCTTGAGCAGATCGCGACCCAGCTCCTGGTGCGCCATTTCCCGGCCACGGAAACGAAGGGTTACCTTGACCTTGTTGCCTTCCTCGATAAACCGCATCAGGTTGCGCATCTTGACGTCGTAGTCATGATCATCGGTCCCGGGCCTGAACTTGACTTCCTTGACCTGGATCTGTTTTTGCTTCTTGCGCGCGGCCTGGGCTTTCTTGGACGACTCGAACTTGTATTTGCCCCAGTCCATGATCCGACACACCGGCGGATCGGCCTGCGGCGCGATTTCTACCAGATCAAGGCCGTGTTCCTCGGCCCGCGCCAGGGCGTCCCGATTCGACATGACGCCGATTTGATCACCATCTGGACCCACTACGCGCACGCGCGGAACCGTGATTTCCTCGTTGCGCCGGGTCGTTTTTTCGTTTGCGATGTGTGCTGCTCCGTGTGGACGAGATTGTCAATATAACCTTCAATTATCGCCGATCGCTCGCTTGTTTGCCACTTCCTCGGACAATCGGTCAACCAGCCGGTCCAGCTCCATGCTGCCCAGGTCCGTTCCATCACGCAAACGCACGGCAACCGTGCCCTGCTCCATCTCGCGACCACCCACGATCAGCAGATAGGGGATTTTTTCCAGCGTGCGGGCGCGAACCTTGTAGCCGACCTTTTCATTGCGCAAATCCGACTCGACGCGAAACCCCCTGGCTCGCAGGGCATCGGCGACTTCAACGGCGTAATCGGCCTGCGCATCGGTGATATTCATCACGACAAGCTGGACCGGCGCCAGCCACAGCGGGAAGTTGCCGGCATAGTGCTCGATCAGAATACCGGTGAAGCGCTCCAGCGACCCGAACAGCGCGCGATGCAGCATCACCGGGCGCTTCTCGCCGCCGTCGGCGGTGCGATAAGTGGCGTCGAAACGCTCCGGCAGATTCAGATCGACCTGAAGAGTGCCGCACTGCCAGTCCCGACCGATGGCATCGCGCAGCACGAATTCAATTTTCGGCCCGTAGAACGCCCCCTCGCCCGGATTGTAGGTGTAGTCCAGGTCCATGGCGTCGATGGCGCCCTTGAGCGCGCTTTCCAGCTTGTCCCAGGTGGCATCATCGCCGATGCGGTTTTCCGGCCGGTCGGCGAACTTGAGCTTGACGTCATCAAAGCCGAAATCGCGGTAGACCGAAAGATTCAGCTCGATGACCTTGCGGCACTCTTCTTCCATCTGCTCTTCGGTGCAGTAGATGTGCGCATCGTCCTGGGTGAAATGACGCACGCGCATCAGCCCGTGCAGCGCGCCCGACGGCTCGTAGCGATGGACCTTGCCGAATTCGGCCATGCGCACCGGCAGGTCGCGATAACTTTTCAGGCCCTGCTTGTAAATGCTGACCGAACCTGGGCAGTTCATGGGCTTGAGTGCGAAAACGCGCTCATCCTCGGTCTGCGTGGTGAACATGTGCTCGTGGTAATTCTGCCAGTGACCGGAGGTCTCCCACAGTGAGCGGTCCATGACGTCGGGCGTGTTGACTTCGACATAGCCGGCCTCGTCCTGGCGCTGGCGCATGTAGTCGATCAGCCGGCGAAACAGGGTCCAGCCGCGCGGGTGCCAGAACACCGCCCCGGGCGCATCGTCCTGGAAGCGGAACAATTCGAGTTGCTTGCCCAGGCGCCGGTGGTCGCGCTTTTCGGCTTCTTCCAGGCGCTTCAGATAGGCCTTCAGATCCTTCTTGTCGGCCCAGGCCGTGCCGTAGATGCGCTGCAGCATCTCGTTGTCGGAATCGCCGCGCCAGTAAGCACCGGCCAGCTTGGTCAACTTGAACGCGCCAAGTTTGCCGGTGGCCGGAACATGCGGGCCGCGGCACAGGTCGATGAAATCGCCCTGGCGGTACAGCGACAGCGTTTCATCGGCCGGAATGTCGGCGATGATGCGCGCCTTGTATTCCTCGCCCATGGCGCGGAAGAACTCAACGGCCTCATCGCGCTCCATCACCTCGCGCGAAACCGGGTGGTTTTCGTTCACGATGCGCGACATTTCCTTTTCAATCGCTTCCAGGTCTTCCGGGCGGAAAGGCTCATCGCGGGCAAAGTCGTAATAGAACCCGTTTTCGACGACCGGACCGATAGTCACCTGGGTTTCCGGAAACAGGCGCTTGACCGCCTGGGCCATCAAATGCGCCGTGGAGTGCCGGATCAGATCCAGCCCCTCTTCGTCGCGGCCGGTAATGATGCGCAGGCTGGCGTCGTCGGTGATCTCATAGGAGGCATCAACCAGGCGCCCGTCCACTTCACCGGCCAGGGTCGCCTTGGCCAGCCCGGTTCCGATGTCGGCGGCAACGTCGGCCACCGTGACCGGCTGGGAGAACTGTTTGCTGGAGCCGTCGGGAAGCGTAATTTGAACCATGGCATTAGTCGTCGAGATCGCTGAAACGAAAAAAGGGCGCCGGGCGCCCTTTTTTAAAAGTACAGGCCCCGGATCGCTCTTAACTAGAAAGTTGTGGTTGCCAGCATTGCAAGTCAATCCGGATCAAGAAAAAAGCGTGGTGGGCGATACTAGATTCGAACTAGTGACCTCTGCCATGTCAAGACAGCGCTCTAACCAACTGAGCTAATCGCCCTTTGACCAAGCCCCCCATTTTAGGCCACGATTGCTCTCGAAGCAACAGACTCCGGGCACTTTTCACCCTCCTGATCCGCATCGTGCTTCGGCAAGCACCAGCAAATGCGAAAAATACAGGTGCTGCAAGTCGTCCTCGGGCGAGAGATTTCGCTGAAGGCCTCGCCATCGCGTCGAACTGAAGCGAAATTCAGCGCCCGAGGACGGCGACCCCAACATGAATAAAGCCTGCTCACCCAGGCACGACGCCAATCGGCTTCATCTTTTGCCGATTCGCAGGCCACACGCCGGGCTTAAAAT
>CAZUTZ010000018.1:0-16775 GCA_964623655.1 uncultured Wenzhouxiangella sp. | reverse complement strand
TCATCCTTTCAGCGCTGACGATCCGCGCAGAACCACCGAGATCCACTGAAGCGGGCACCCGAGGAACCGACCGACAATCATGCCTTTGCTGACACAGCGCATACTGCGCGGACTCAAACCCGCCATCTTCAATGCCTCGCGTCCGCCGGCCTGGCGTGAGTGCCCGGAAAAGATCATTCTCGGTGTCCGCTCGGGCGCACGTCCGTCCAGCAAACCGCCGGTGCGGATCTACCTTGGCACCGAACGAGGCCAGTTCCGCGCCGAGCGGATCTTTATCTGGTCGGTGGAAAAGCATCGTGATCCATCAAGGATTTACGAGATTTACTTGATGCGTGACCTCAAGGGGTTTCGCCGACGTTTCTGGCTGACCGGATTCACCAACTACCGCTTCGCCATTCCGGCATTCGCCAACTATCGCGGCCGGGCCATTTACAACGACACCGACCAGATCTACCTCAAGGATCCGGCGCTGTTGTTCGATACCCCCATGGGCGAGGCCGGTTTTTTGTCCATCAACGACCGCGACACCTCGGTGATGTTGATCGACTGCGCGCGCATGCGCGAAACCTGGAACGCGAAGGACGTGCGGGCGCTCAACCGCAAGGCGCTCGAGGCCCGCGCCCGCCGGGCGGGTCTATGGGGCGAGCTCGATGCAGGCTGGAACGCCCGCGATAGCGAGTACCACCCCGAACGATCGCACCTGGTTCATTTCACCACCCTGCATACCCAGCCCTGGCGTCCCTTTCCCGCCGAGTTTGTGTATTTTGACAATCCCACCGATCCGCTCTGGCACGAGCTGGAGCGCGAGGCCGACCGGGCCGGGTTCCTGCCGGTCAATGCGTTGCGGCCCTCGGAGGCCTGGCCACTGGCCCGTGCCGCGCTGCCCTCGGCCGATTGGCGCGGGCTGCTGGGTCCACAGGCCCCTGCCCCGGGCCAGCCCGTTCCGGTGGTCGCCGAAGTACTTGAGCGGGTGCCCGACCCGGACCTGCCCTGGGTGCTGGCGCGCTTGTTCAGCCTGTCGCCACGGCTTGAGATCCGGATCCACGAGCCATTCCGACACGGGGCCCGGCAAACCCGGCGCAGCCTCTGGTTCTGGGTCCAGCAGCTTGAGGCCGCCTCCAGGCTGCATCCGCGCACGCGCTGGGAGTTGTTCCACCGAAGCGGACTCGGTCGCGCCCGCCGGCTCGTCGGTGGACCGGCCGATCTCGGACCGGTACGGGTTCTGACCCATCGCAAACCCGGACACAACAACCAGGCGCGCGCCATTGCCGATGCCTTGAGCGTCTTGAGCGGACGGGAAATGCACGAGCAGCGCGTGGCGATCAGCGAAGCCGGTTTCGTCCTGCGCCGATTGCTGGGCCTGGGCCCGCCGCCCATCCTGGGTGTCTCCGGCGAAGGCGGGATTGTCGTTGCCGGGGGCTGGCTTCCCAGCCGGATGGCCCGGCTGATGCAGCGGCAAAATCCCAGGCTTCGCCTGGTCCTGAGTGGCCGCAAGGCCGGACGACCGGGCTGGATCGACAGTCTTACCGTGCAATGCCGACACTTCGGCCTGCCGCCGCATCCGATGCGTCTGCAGACGCTGCTGCCGCTCAATGCCGGCCGATCCGATCCGGCCGGGCAAGCCGAGTCAGGCTGGCAGGACTGGTTGTCTGCCGAACGCCGTGTCGCCGTTCTGGTCGGCGGCGACTCACGCTCCCACAGGCTGGATACCGTCGAGGCCACCCGCCTTGCCCGGGCCGCTTCCAGTTTTGCCTCGGAGCAAGAGGCCAGGCTGCTGGTCATCACCGGTCGGCGCAGTGCCAACATTCTGGACGCGCTGGAGGCAGGTCTGGGGGAGGATGATCGGCTGTATCGCTGGCAGCCCGCCGATCCCGCCAACCCCTATCCGCTGGCGCTGGCCCGCGCCGACGTGCTGATCGTGACCGGCGAGAGCGAATCCATGCTCGCCGACGCGGTCAGCAGCGGGCGACCGTGCATGATCTGGCCGACGCCGAGACGCCAGGCTGGCTTGTGGACACGCCTGTCCAACGCAGTCGCCGAACACGCTGTCCGCCCGCGCATCAATCGTCGCGGCAGTATTCGACCGCAGCAAGGCGGCACCTACCTGTGTGCCCGGGCCCTGGAACGCGGCTGGATTCTGCCGCCGCGACGGCTCGAGAAGCTGCACGAGGAGCTCATCGACCGCGGCCTGGCAGTCCGTTTCGGTGATGACCTGCCGGCAGCGCCGCGCCCGGCCTTTGACGAGCTTTCCGCCACGGTTCGGCTGGCTGCCGAACGTCTGGGCATCGACCCGGCGGCCGAGCCCCGCACTTCGAACCAGGATCTGAATACCCATGAACGACGCCAACAACATTCTTGATCAAGCCCGCCTCCAGGGCATTACCACTGACAGTTTCCGCCAGGCCACGCCCTATCCCTGGCTGAATCCTGAAGGTCTGCTGACGCCGCAGGCCTTTGATCAGCTCCGCGACAACATGCCGCCGCTGGACATGATGAAAGCCAGCTTCGGGCGCAAACGCTCGCATGGGCAAAAACCGCATGATCGTTACGCCCTGGAATATCGGCCGGAGCTGGACGTGCATCCGGCCTGGCACCGGTTCATCGCCGAGTTGAACGGGCCTGTCTATCAGGACTGGCTGGCGCGCTTGTTCGCAACCCGGAGATTTCGCTTGAGCTACCACTGGCACTACGCCCCGCGCGGCGCCTCGGTCTCGCCACACTGCGACGCCAAGCGCAAGCTGGGCTCGCACATTTTCTACTTCAACACCGAAGATGAATGGGACGCGAGCTGGGGCGGCCAAACGGTGATACTCGACGACGGCGGCCGCTTTTCACGCTCCAGCGCACCGGAATTCGAAGACTTCGAGCGCTCCTGGACCGCCGATGCCATGGGCAATCGCTCGCTGTTGTTCCAGCGCCAGGGCAATTCCTGGCACGGCGTCAAGGCGCTGGAATGCCCGGAGGATCGCCTGCGCAAGGTCTTTATCGTGGTGGTCAACGCCGAAACCCTAAGCGCGCGGCTGCGTCGTCTCTTCCACCGACCGGACGGCTATTGAAAGTCATGAATGGAGTGCTGGCTCCCGCTCTGCTACGCTTGACGGTGTGCTAAACATCAAACCGACACTGCCAAACCTGATCTGGCTCTTCGTGGCCCTGACCCTCTCGGTCGGATCCATGGCCCAGACCCGGGTTTATCGCTGCATCGACAGCGGGGGAACGACGGTTTTCAGCGACCAGCCTTGTAATGAACAGTTCCAGCAGCACGTCGCAGGCCCGAGACTCAGCGTGATCGAGGTGCCGGACAACGTCGAAGCCGTCGCCGAGGCCAACCGCGCGTTCATCCAGCAACAGCGCGAAAGACGCGAAGCAGCCGCGCGGCAGCGGGCGCAGCGCGAGGCAACACCGCCGCCGCCAGCTCCGCGCCCGGTTCAATCTCGGGTTCAGTTCGTCCCCTACTGGCTGCCGCCGATCCAGCAAAAACCCGAGCCGCCGCCCCGGGTCGAGCGAGAGCGCGAGGAGCGGTTTTCGGCGCTGAGCGGACGGCAACTGGGCAGCACCCGACGCCGCGATCAGTAGCCTTCGAGTACGTCCACACCCTCGGGCGGTTCGAAGTCGAATTCACCGGGATCCAGCTCCGGATTGCGCTGCAAATCGATCAACTCAAGCTCCGTCGTTTGCCCAACGATGCGATCGACCAGCACCAGCATCACGGGCATATCTTCCCGGAACTCCAGGGTGGCGCGTTCGAAGTCACCGTCCTCGTCCCGGGGCACGAACTGCAAGGCATCGTCCCTGCCGCTGGCCTCGATGTGATAGAAGCGGTCGAGCAGTTCCGGTCGCGTCAGCACCAGCAAGGGGGAGTCGGCGGCATCCGGCTGGTCACGCACGGTAACCTGATCCAGCGATTCGTCAAAGTGCCAAAGGCGCTCGCCGTCGGCGATCAGCTGCTGCGGAAACGGGTCCGTATAGTCCCAGCGAAACCGGTCGGGGGCCAGAAAGATCAGCGTTCCGCTCGACTCTTCGACGATGAAGCCGTCCTCGTCGACGATGGTCTGCTGAAAACTGCCCGACAGCGAATCGAGCCCGTCGGCAAAGCGTTCGAGTCGGTCGCGGGGGTCAGCCTGAACTGCAGTCCAGCTCAGCGCCAGGGCCACCATCAATACCATTCGCAGCACGGGCCACCTCCAAGAAAAAAATGTCATCCGCCCTGGATTCAGTCCCGCGGCGGCGCCGGCGCCAGCACTTCGCGCTGCCCGTTGTGTTCCGGCGGGCTGACCACGCCCTGGGCCTCCATTTCCTCGATCAGTCTGGCTGCGCGGTTGTAGCCGATACGAAGCTGACGCTGAACGCTGGAAATCGATGCGCGGCGACTCTCCAGCACGTAGGCAACGGCTTTGTCGTAAAGTTCATCTTCGGAATCGCTAGACCCCGTCTCCGGCAGACCGTTGGCGCCGATGGTCATGCCGTCGGTGGTGGTCTGGGTTTCGGCCAGCACTTCTTCCAGATAATCCGGCTCACCCTGTTTTTTCAGCCAGCTGACGACCGTGTGGACTTCGTGGTCGTCGACAAAGGCGCCGTGCACGCGCTCGGGCAAGCCCGACCCGGGCGGCAGATACAGCATGTCGCCGTGGCCCAGCAGCTGCTCGGCGCCTTGCTGGTCCAGGATGGTGCGGGAGTCAATGCGCGAAGAAACCTGAAAAGCCATCCGCGTCGGGATATTGGCCTTGATCAATCCGGTGATCACGTCCACTGACGGCCGCTGTGTGGCGAGAATCAGGTGGATGCCCGACGCGCGCGCTTTCTGCGCCAGGCGCGCAATCAATTGCTCGACCTTCTTGCCCACAATCATCATCATGTCGGCAAATTCATCGACCACCACGACGATGAACGGCAGGCGTTCGAGCGTCGGCGGCGGCTCGTCGGGCGTCAGGCTTTCCGGGCTGACCAGCGGGTCGGGGATCGGTCGATTCTTCTCGATCGCATCCTTGACCTTGCGGTTGTAGCCGGCCAGGTTGCGCACCCCCAGCGCCGCCATCAGGCGGTACCGGCGCTCCATTTCGGCCACGCACCAGCGCAGTGCGTTGGCAGCCTCCTTCATGTCGGTGACGACGGGGGTGAGTAGATGCTGGATGCCTTCATAAACCGACAACTCCAGCATTTTCGGGTCGACCATGATCAGGCGCACCTGGTCCGGTGTTGCCTTGTAAAGCAGGCTCAGCACCATGGCATTGATCGCCACCGACTTGCCCGAACCGGTGGTTCCGGCGACCAGCAGGTGCGGCATACGACTGATATCGGCCGTCAGCGGTTTGCCCGAAATGCTCTTGCCCAGGCCGATGGTGAGCGGCGCACCGGCCTTGGAATAGACATCCGAAGACAGAATTTCGCGCAGATGCACGATCTCGCGGTGCTGGTTGGGAATCTCCAGGCCAATGACGCTCTTGCCGGGGATGACGTCGACCACGCGAACCGAAATCACGCTCAAGCCGCGCGCCAGATCCTTGGCCAGGTTGGAAATCTGCGCGCCCTTGACGCCGGGCGCCGGCTGCAGTTCAAAGCGGGTGATCACCGGCCCGGGATGAACCGCCACCACTTCGGCCTCGACGCCGAAATCAGCGAGCTTGAGTTCGACCTGGCGACTCATTGCCTTCAGCGTGTCTTCCGAGTAGCCCGACCGCTGCTCCGTGGGTTCGTCGAGCAGGTCCAGCGGCGGCAAACCGCCCTCGGGCAAATTCTTGAACAAGGGCTGCTGACGCTGCTTGCCGTCCTCGCGCGGCTTGACCTCGGGCGCTACACGCGGCTCGATGCGCACTTCGGGCCGGTTCTGGCGTTTGATGGTGTCTTTCTTTCGCACCTCCACCCGCACCGCGCGCGCCCGGCGACCGTGAATCCAGTCGCGCAGGCGGCCTAACTGCGCCACGCCCCATGCCGCCAGCGCCAGCGTGAGCTGGCCGGTTCGATCGACCACCCGGATCCAGGACAGACCGGTCAGCAGGGTGACCCCGCCGAGCAGCATGCTCAGGCTGATCAGGGCCGCACCGGTAAAACCGAGCGCGCCCACCATCGGTCCGGACAAGACCTCACCGAGCGCACCCCCGGGCTGACTGAGCGCGCCGCGCGACTGCAGCGCCAGCAAAACGCAACCGGTCAGAACCACGATGAGCAATCCGCCGGCGCGCAGGCCCCATTCGCTCAACGGAGCCGGTTCGGCGCGTTCGCGCAGCAGCTTCAAACCAATCAACCCGACCAGTACCGGCGCCAGGTAGGCCATGTAGCCAAACAGGAAAAGGAACACGTCCGACAGCCAGGCGCCAACGCGACCGCCAAGGTTGCGGACATCGTCGTCGGCCGCCACCCGCGACCAGGCCGGATCAGCCGGATGATGGCTGAGCAGGCTCAGCATCAGATACAGCGCCAGCACCGTGACCAGAAGGAACAGCGCTTCACTCAAACGCCGCGCCATGGTGCCGGCAATGTCCGGCCCGACGGCACTGGTTTTCGCGCCGCCACGGCTCACCGACCGGGATCCCGATTTGGAAGCACGTGCCACCTCTGCCCCCGAATCCTATTTGAGTGCAGCGTGGATCAATTCACCTTTTTGCACGTTGATGCCTTTGAGCAGGGCGGGATTCTCCGCCCAGTCGGACCGCGCCATGCGCTGAACATAGGGCAGGATCGCGGCACACAGCGCCTGACTGGACGTTCTGGGCACCGCGCCGGGCATGTTGGTGACGGCAAAATGGGTGACGCCGTCGACCTGGTAGGTCGGGTCGGCATAGGTCGTGGGCCGGGTCGTTTCAAAGCAGCCGCCCTGATCGACGGAAATATCGAGCACCACGCTGCCGTCAGCCATGGCCGAGATCATTTCGCGGGTCACCACGTGCGGCGCACGCGCCCCGGTCACCAGCACCGCTCCAATCACCATATCGGCGCGTGCCACCATGTCGCCGACGGTTTCGGCATACGGGTACAGCGCGGTGACGTTCGGGCCAATGGCCATCATTTCGGCCAGCCGGTCCTGACGCCGGTCGAATACCGTGACCCGGGCACCGGCCGCGGCAGCCAGCCGCGCGGAATTGCCGCCGGCCGCACCGGCGCCCAGCACGACAACGTGACCGCGATCAGCGGCGGGTAATCCGCCGAGCAAAACGCCCCGCCCCCCCTGCGGCATGTGCAGCAAGTGGGTTCCCACCTGAACGCCGATGCGCCCGGCAATGTTGCTCATCGGCGCAAGCAGCGGCAGCGATCCATCGGCTTCTTCGACCGTCTCGAAGGCCACGCCGGTCAGTCCGATCTCGAGCAGGCGCTCGGTCAGAGCCGGCTCGGCTGCCAGGTGCAAATAACAAAACAGCAAATGATCGGAGCGCAGGTGTTCCAGATCCCCGGAGATCGGCTCTTTGACCTTCACAACCAGCTGAGCTTTTTCGTACAGCGCCGCTGCATCCGGGACGATTGTTGCGCCCACCCGCTCGAAATCGGCGTCGGCAAAGCCGCTTTTGACCCCGGCGCCGGCCTGCAGAAAAACCTCGTGGCCGGCCTGGACCAGGTCGCCGCAGGCCGCCGGCACCAGGGCGACTCGACCCTCCAGTGTTTTAGTCTCAGATGGCACTCCAATCCGCATAAGATATCTACCCAATCTTGTTTTGTATTCGTTTCGAAACCGCTCTTGCGACCGTGCGGCCAATGCGAGTGCGGTTTATATTAGAATGTTGAAATATTAATTTTCCGCCGAACCGATCCCCACGGAAAATTCGGCCCTAACGACTGCGAGAAGTATACATGTCCGATCCCCGCCACATCCGTCTCCTCATCCTCGGTTCCGGCCCTGCCGGCTATACCGCGGCCGTCTACGCCGCCCGCGCCAACCTCGAGCCCGTGATGATCACCGGCATCCAGCAGGGTGGGCAGTTGATGACCACCACCGACGTGGAAAACTGGCCCGGCGATTACCCCGACCTTCAGGGTCCGGAGCTCATGGACCGCATGGCCAAACATGCCGAGGCGTTTTCCACCGAGATGATTTTCGACCACATTCACACGGCCGACCTGACCCAGCGCCCATTCCGGCTGGAAGGCGACAGCGGCGTGTACACCTGCGATGCGCTGGTCATTTCCACCGGCGCTTCGGCCCGCTATCTCGGCCTGCCCTCGGAGCAGGCGTTTCTCGGCCGCGGCGTGTCGGCCTGCGCGACCTGCGACGGTTTTTTCTATCGCAACAAGCCGGTTGCCGTGATCGGCGGCGGCAATACGGCGGTCGAGGAAGCGCTTTACCTGAGCAACATCGCAAGCCAGGTGACGCTCGTTCACCGTCGCGATGAACTGCGCGCGGAGAAAATCCTGCAGGAGCGCCTGTTTCAGCGCGTCGAGGAAGGCAAGGTCGAGATTCGCTGGAATCACGTGCTTGACGATGTGCTGGGTGACGATGACGGCGTGACCGGGATGCGCATCCGGCATGTCGAGACCGGTGAGACCAGCGACCTGGAACTCGACGCGGTCTTCATCGCCATCGGTCATGATCCGAATACGTCCATTTTCAAAGACCAGCTCGACATGAAGGACGGCTATATCCAGATCCGCAGCGGCCTTGAAGGCATGGCGACCGCGACCAGCGTTCCCGGTGTCTTTGCCGCCGGCGACGTGGCCGATCACGTCTATCGGCAAGCCGTCACCTCGGCAGGATTTGGTTGCATGGCCGCCCTGGACGCCGAGCGGTTCCTCGACAGCCTTGGCGGCTGACTGGAGCCGCACAGCCACCGCTCCCGTCGCCGACGGAGGTGCCTGGCAGGGGCTGGAAGACGAAACCGGGCCGTTCGTTCACTGGGATTTTCTCCGGGCGCTGGCAGACACCGGATGCACCGGAAAACAGACCGGCTGGGAGCCCGAGTTCCTCGGGATTCATCGCGGCGGCGCCGTGCGCGCCGCGGCACCGGCCTGGATCAAGTCGCATTCGCATGGAGAATTCGTATTCGACTGGGCCTGGGCACGGGCGGCAATGCAGGCCGGCATGCCCTGGTATCCCAAGCTGCTGGTCGCCGCCCCCTTCACACCGGTACGCGGCCCTCGGCTGCTGGGTGCCAGGCAGTCGCCGGTTGACGCCGAGCAGCTGGTCGAACAACTTGAGCAATGCGTCGAGCAGCGCCGCCTGTCTTCGGCCGGCGTCAATTTCTGCACCGAGGCCGACGCCGGGCTCTTGCGCGCGGCCGGCTGGCTTGAGCGTTTCGACTGGCAGTATCACTGGCGCAACGAGGCCTACCGGGATTTCGACGACTTCCTAGACCGTTTTCGCCGCAAGGCGCGCAAGAACCTGCGCGCCGAGCGCCGCAAGGTGCGCGAGGCCGGCTGGGAATTCGTGTGGAAAAGCGGGCCCGAGCTGACCCCGGAGGAACTTGATCTGGTCCATCGCTGCTATCTCAGCACCTTCCAGCTCTACGGTAACCGGCCCTCGCTGAACCGGGAATTCTTCGGCGCAGCCGCTCAACTGGACTCGCCGCAAATGCTGGTCTGCCTGGCCTGTCACGATGATCGTGCACTGGCCGCCGCCGTTTTCTGGCGCGACCAGTACCGGCTCTACGGCCGCTACTGGGGCAGTATGGTCGATGCCCGCGACGTGCATTTCGAGGCCTGCTATTACCAGGGCATCGAGTACTGCATCGAACACGATATCGACTGGTTCGAACCCGGCGCCCAGGGCGAACACAAGATCCGGCGCGGATTTCTGCCCCAGCGGACCCAATCTTTCCACTACATTCGGTCTCCGGCCATGCGCAGTGCCATTCGGCGCTACCTGCAAGCCGAGGCCGAGGCTTTGTTAGCCTATCGCGAGGATCTGGAAAGACTCAATCCCTTCGCCTGAGCGTTTTTCACCTCGATGAGCCGATTCATGATTCCGCGTCTTGGAGCCGGGCCCGATGCGCCATTTCCCGACCCGGGCGCCAATGCCCATCCTGAAGGACTGGTCGCCTGGGGCGGTGATCTGAACCCCCAGCGCTTGCTCAAGGCCTATCGGGCGGGGATTTTTCCCTGGTATGGGCAGGGTTCGCCCATTCTCTGGTGGTCGCCGGAACCGCGCGCGGTGATGCTGCCCGGCCACGCCACCGTCAGCCGGCGTCTGGCCCGCACGCTGCGCCAGGCGCGCTTTGCGGTCTCCATGGATCTGGCCTTCGCAGAAGTCATTGACGGCTGTGCGGCGCCACGTCGTGACGACGAAGGCACCTGGATCACGCCGGAACTGCGCGCAGCGTTCGTCGAGCTGTACCGGCAGGGCCATGCGCACAGTTTCGAGGTGTGGATGGACGGCGAGCTCGCCGGTGGTCTGTACGGCCTGGCGCTGGGCAAGATTTTCTTCGCCGAGTCCAAGTTCCATCGTCGCACGGACGCTTCCAAGATCGCGCTGGTGGTGCTCATGCGCGCGCTGCAACACTGGGCGTTCTTGCTCATGGACTGCCAGATCTGGAATCCGCACCTGGAACGACTGGGCGTTCGCCTGCTGGATGGCGATGACTTCCGGCAGGCCATCGCGGTCGGCGTCGAAATCGAAGACCACGTTGGACACTGGACTCAACGGCTGGCCGATTGGTCCCGAAAACACGAAAAGATCCCGGTACTGCTCGAGAAACCGCTCAACAAGTTCGCTTGAGCTGGCCGAAGTCAGAAAAGTGAGCGGCTGACCAGGCGCGTTCGTTTCCCAGCCGGTGTCAGTTTCCTCCCTCGGGAAATGCGTCTGATCTCGCGTCGGCTGAGTTTTCCGCCAGATAAAGCTCCAGTCGCTCAAGACCCTCGTCGTAGTCCCGACCGACCAGGCGCGGCAGCAGCAGCCCGGCATAGCGACCGACCAGATCAAGCGCGCCGAATTCCACTTGCATGCCCCAGCGCACGCGCGAGCGCGAGCCGGCCTCGTCGGCCACGAGGAAATAAACCTCGGCTTCGTTTTCGCCGAGCTCCAGATCAAGGTCGATTCGATCCGGTCGCGACAGCCCGACAATCCACATCCGACCGTCGGCACCGCTGCGCTGATCCGACCAGACAAGCGTCGAGCCAACCTCTCCCGGCAATCCTTCGAAGCGAATGTCAGGTTCGGTCATGTGGTCAAACCACGGCGACCAATGCTGAAAACGACGCAGATCGGCCAGCGCGTCGAAGGTCACCGCCTCAGGCTGATCGATCACCCGTTCACGTTCGATGACCGTCTCGCGCGGCAGGAAGAAGCCGACCACGATCAGGGTGACAACCAGCGCCAATAGCGTCAGAAAAGCCGTGCGGATCATGCGGTCAGGATCGCCTCGGCCGTGGATTCATGCGCATCTGCGCAGAGCACCAAGCACCGCAACTCAGTGCCAGCGGTCTCTGCGCCATGGGTCATCGTCATCATCCGGCGAATCGATCCCCAATTCCTGTTCATCTTCATCTTCCCATTCGTAGGTCTTCAGCGGCGGCTGGTCCCAGTCCCGATACAACCATGCCAGCACCACGCCCAGCACCAGGCCCGTGGCATGCAGCTCCCAGCTCATGCGCGGCGCGACCGGGAAAACACCCCAGACCATTGATCCGTACAAAAACCAGATCATCAAGGACACGCCAACCGAGCGAACGTCACGGCGCAGTACACCGGCCACGAAAACATAAGTCAGCATGCCGTAGACCAGACCACTGGCGCCGATATGAATGCTGGGCCGGGCGAAGGTCCAGGCCAGCGCGCTGGAGCCGACGTAGAGCAGCGGCAGCACCCGCAGGGCCGAATTCGGGTAGAGGAACAAAATGGCGACACCGCCGATGAACAGCGGCATGGAATTCGACATCAGGTGTTCGAAATTGCCGTGCAGCAACGGGGTGAAAATCAGGCCGGTCAGACCGCCGAGATCGCGCGGCTGCAGTCCCAGCTGGACCAGGCTCAAGCCGGTCACCACCTGGAAAAAGTGAATCAGCCAAAGCAGTGCCACGAAGCCAAAGGTCAGCTTGAGGGCCAGCTTGAAGCTGGACTGCGCGCTTTTCGACGCGGCGTAATCTGGGTCGGGGACACGTAGCTGCATCAGAGATTTCCTGGCAGTGCCGAAGCGATGGTCTTGGTCACATCGGCGCGAATGCGCTCCAGGTCCTTCACATCGCAACCCTGCGTGGACACCGGCGGGTGAATCCGAAGGCGAACGGAACCCGGCCGCAGACGCAGACTGTCAGCCGGCAGAACGTCGCGCGTGCCGATGACGGTCATGGGCAGGATGTCCAGCTGTTGATCCACGGCGACGCGAAAAGCGCCTTTCTTGAACGGCAGCAGCCGGCCCGTGCGACTGCGGGTACCTTCGGGAAAAAAGAGAAGGCCGGTGCTGTCCTGCAAACGCGCAACCGCGTCGTTGATCGCTTGCCGAGCCTGCTCGGGATCGGAGCGATCAACGAAAATGTGGCCAATGGCGCGACAGCCGGCCGACACGAACGGCAGCTTGCGTAGTTCGGCTTTCATGACCCAGCGCAAATCGAGACCGCAGTAACCATAAATCAGGGGAATGTCGAACTGGCTTTGATGATTGGCGACGACCACGTAAGAGCGTCCCGGCATGATTTCCTCCAATCCTTGCACCTCGACGCGAACCAGCGTCATGCGAGCGAGGATGCGTGCCCAGCGCGCCGCAATCTGAAGGTTAGCCGCCCGCGGTGAAAAGACCGCAGTCGGCACTGCGGCCAAGGCGCTGGCGATGGTAACGACGACGGCCACCGGGACGAATACCAGCCACTGCCAGAGCGGATAAAGCACGTGCCAGGCAGGACGCTGGAGCAAGGACGCGGACATGACCTGCATTATCCAACAAACCAACAAAAAAGGGCGCCCACGCGGGGCGCCCTGTACCAGGTCAGGCAAGTCGAGGGCTTATGCCGCCTTCACCTTGCTTTCGTCGTCGATCATGCGACCGCTGTTGATATCGATCCGGCGTGGCCGCATCTGCTCCGGCACTTCGCGCTTGAGATCGATGTGAAGCAAGCCGTTTTCCAGACGCGCACCGACCACTTCAACGTGGTCTGCGAGCTGGAAGCGACGCTCGAACGAACGTGTGGCAATGCCGCGATACAGCATCTCGCTGTTGTCATCGCGCTCGGTTTCCTGCTTGTTGCCGGAAACGGTCAGGGTATTGCGCTCGCTGACCAAATCCAGTTCATTTTCAGCGAAACCGGCGACCGCCATGATGATGCGGTAGCGATCTTCGCCAAGCGACTCGATGTTGTACGGCGGATAACCACCGGAATCGACGCGCGAGGCGTTCGACAACATATCGGCCAGGCGATCAAAACCGATCGCGGTGCGGTACAGGGGTGTGAGATCAAAAGTGCTCATGTCTTATCCTCCATGTGAAGCAATAAGTGAATGTTGCAGGGCCTGCCTGCCCATCAGGCCAGACCCGTGAAGACCCTTACGGCGTCTTCACTGCGTTAGATGGGATTCTGAGATGGAAGTTTCAAGAGGGCGGTTCAGTCAAAATCCGGATAGTTAATGGCAACGATGATCAGAACCCGCTGACCGCCGGGCGCTTCGATGCTGACTTCGTCGTCCAGCCCCTTGCCAAGCAATTGGCGGGCGACCGGTGAGTCAACCGAAATCGCCTCGGCGGTGCTGCCGATCTCGTCGGCACCGACAATGTGGTATCGACTGAGGACGCCCTCCTGGTCTTCGACCTCGACGCGGGCGCCGAAGAAAACGCGCTCCGGGTCGCTCGGCGGGCGGTCAACCGTTTTCAAAACGTCCAGGCGCTTGCTCAGGTAACGAATACGCCGATCCATTTCCCTGAGCTGCTTCTTGCGATAGATGTATTCGGCGTTTTCCGAGCGGTCGCCCTCGGCAGCGGCCGCGCTGAGCGCAGCCACGACTTCACGACGAGCCTTCCAAAGGTCGGCGAGCTCGGTCTTCAGCCGGTCGAGGCCGGCCCGAGTGATGTAGGGACTGGATTTTTCCGGCGGCGGACGCCAGCGCATCGACCCGGAACCGCCCTGCGCTCAGAGCCCGCCGCGGGTCAGCTTGAGCGGATCCAGCAGACGCTCCAGTTCCTCGCGCGACAGGTCGGTGACTTCCAGCGCCACGTCGATGATCGGCCGCCCCTCGGCATAAGCCTGCTTGGCGGCTGCCGCGCCTTTCTCGTAGCCGATCACCGAATTCAGCGCCGTCACCAGGATGGGATTACGCGCCAGCGCTTCGTCGAGGCGCTCTTGCTTGACGGTAAAGGTGGCAATGGCGCGATCGGCCAGCAGTCTTGATGCGTTGCCCAGCAGGTGCAGGCTTTCCAAAAGGCTGACCGCCACCACCGGCAGCATCACGTTGAGCTGGAAATTGCCGGACTGACCGGCCACCGTGATCGTGCCGTCATTACCGATGACCCGCGCCGAGACCATGCACACCGCCTCGGGAATGACCGGATTCACCTTTCCCGGCATGATCGAAGAGCCGGGCTGCAGCGCCTCGAGCTCGATCTCCCCCAGACCGGCCAGCGGACCTGAATTCATCCAGCGCAGGTCGTTACCGATTTTCATCAGCGACACGGCCAGCGTCTTGAGCTGGCCGGACAGTTCCACGGCGAGATCCTGGGTGCCGATCCCTTCGAAGGGGTTGTTGGACGATTCGAATTCGAAACCGGTCGAACGCACCAGGGCAGCGGCAACCCGTTCACCGAATTCCGGATGAGCGTTGATGCCGGTGCCCACAGCGGTGCCCCCTTGCGGAAGCCGACGCAGCCGATCCAGGGTGCCGGACAGTCGATCCTGCGCGCTGGCGATCTGAGCCGCCCAGGATTCCAGCTCCTGACCCAGGGTCACCGGCATGGCGTCCATCAAGTGGGTGCGACCGGTCTTGACCACTTCAGCGAACTCATCGGCCCGGCGCAGCAATACGCTCTGCAGGTGCTTCAGCGCCGGCAGCAGATGCTCGGCGGTCATGAGACAGGCGCTGACCTGGATCGCGGTGGGGATCACATCGTTTGAGCTTTGCCCCATGTTGACGTGATCGTTGGGGTGGATCCCCAGCTTGGCGTCCGGATCGGCCAGGCGAGCAATCACTTCGTTGGCGTTCATGTTCGAGCTCGTGCCCGATCCGGTTTGATAGACGTCGACCGGGAACTGCCCGTCGAACTCGTTAGCCGCGATGCGTGCTGCCGCCCCCATGATGGCCTTGGCCTGGTCCGCTTCAAGCAATTCCAGCTCCAGGTTGGCTTCCGCGCAAGCGCTCTTGATCAGGCCGAGCGCGCGGATGAAGGACGCCGGCATGGTCTGACCGCTGATGGGAAAGTTTTCCACCGCGCGCTGGGTTTGCGCCGCCCACAAGGCCTCTTCAGGAACCTTGAGCTCCCCCATGCTGTCGCGCTCGACTCGATATTTGTTCATCGCTGCTCCTTTTTTTATATTTCAATCAACAGATTGAGAGGCACTCATCAACCGGATTCTCAGGTTTTCTCGGCCACCACATAACAGATCCATCCCGCGTCGGCGTCACCCATCTCGGACGGCGAGTAGATGCCATCGCCCTCGCCGGTCTCCTCATCGGTCCCTTCCCAATACACCGTGGCCCGAGCAAAACCGGCCTCCAGCAGCAGCTCGCGAATCTCCGGTAGCGTCCACAGCCGCCAATGGTACTCAAACGCGGTTTTCAGCTTCGACTTGTCGGGAAACTCGAAATGGATACGACAGGTCATGTGGTGATGAATGGGGTCGAAACTCGCCTGGTCCCAGACATAGGTGAAATCGTCGAATTCGCTGCGCTCTTCGATTTCGCGATGCGCGTCGTAGCCACCGAAAGCGTCGAGGAACAGCACGCCCTCGTCATTGAGCGCGGCACGAGCGCGTTCGAAATAGGCCCGGAGCAGATCGCGACGGGTAAAGAGGTAGTAGCTGAAATTCATGGCCAGCAGCGCATCGACCGGATCGGTTCGCGCGGTCAGCACATCATCGCGGACCAGCTCGATGCGCCTGGATTGCTCGTCGCTGAGACCCGCGACGTGATGCTCCCGCCCCCATGCCAGGACCTCGGGATCGAGATCGACACCCACCGCCTCATGATCCGGGCCCAGCCTTACCCAGGCGCAGGCGGTGTTGGCGGTCCCGCAAAAATCTTCGCGAATGCGTTTGAGCGGGCGTCCGCGCAGCGCCTGGAAGGTCTCAGCGACGAATTCCAGCTCGGTTTCAGGATCCTGAACACTGGCCTCATAGAGCACGTGGCGGTCGGCCTGATCGGCCATTTTTGGCGCCTTGCGGCGGGCTTTACCCATACAGTTGATGCCTATTTGTGATCGCGAACCGCCGGCCAGGCCGCCCGAACGTAGTTGATCATGGAGATGATGGTGAGCAGCGCTGCAATCAGCAGCAGGATTTGCCCGATCAGCAGCACCGGCAGTCCGAGCACCGACTCGCGGAAAAGCAGGAAACCGATCGCGACCATCTGCAGAATGGTCTTGATCTTGCCGGTCCACGCCACCCGCACCCTCGCGCCCTCCCCCAGCTCGGCCATCCACTCGCGCAGAGCCGATACCGTGATTTCGCGCCCGATGATGATGGCGGCGGGAATCGCCAGCCAGACTTCGGGATTGCGCTGCACGATCAGCAGCAGGGCCACGGTCACCATGAGTTTGTCGGCGACCGGATCGAGGAAAGCACCGAAAGCGCTCATCATGCCGTAGCGCCGGGCGATCCAGCCATCCAGCCAGTCGGTGACGGCGGCGATGGTAAAAACCAGCAGGGCCGCAATGTGCGCCCACCACACCGGCAGGTAGAACACGATGATCAGCACCGGAATCAGGACGATTCGGAGCAGA
>CAZUTZ010000017.1:11312-16859 GCA_964623655.1 uncultured Wenzhouxiangella sp. | reverse complement strand
AAATGGCCCGGCGGCGTGAGATTGGCCATGCTGAAAACGGGCTTGTCGGCGCCTTCCTGGCGCCGGTGGAAAATGCTCATTTCACCGAAGGTCAGGCCGGCCTTGACCGCGGCGTCGAGCAGATCCGAGCCGGCAATCCGGCGGTTGTCCCGCCTGCGGACATACAACGTGATGATCTTGTCCGGCTCAACCATTTTGCCTGCAGACTGGCGCGGCCCGTCCGGCTTGGCAGCGGCTTCGGTCTTGCCGTCGATTTTGTGATCAGCCGCGTTTTCAGCCTCGCTGAAAGCGGAAAAACTGAACTGAGGCTCATCCTCGGCGGCCTGGTCGTCATTGCCGGAGTCGCGCTGGGTGTTCTTGCGGTCGTCGGCTTTCGGGTCGCCCAGGCTGGGTTCGCGCCGCTTTTGCCGCCAGCGCGCGTGATTGGGCTGGGACTGGCCTTTGGGGCGGTGAAAAAGCACGAGCGCGGCCAGGATGATCAAACCCAGCACGATCAGGATCAGACGTAAGTTATCCACGTTCTAGCAGCGGGTTCGGTAATGCCTCAAAGTTTAACCGATCAACCGTTCCAAACCGGCCGTATCAGGCTTCTGCAAGCGCCACGGCGCGATCCAGATCAACGCTGACAATTCGGGACACGCCAGGCTCGCGCATGGTCACGCCGAGCATCTGGTGGGCGACTTCCATGGTGACCTTGTTGTGGGTGACCAGCAGAAACTGCACCTGCTCAGACATCTCGCGCACCATCTCGGAAAAACGGCCGACGTTGGCGTCGTCGAGCGGCGCATCGACCTCGTCGAGCAGGCAGAACGGGGCCGGGTTGAGATTGAAGATCGAAAACACGAAAGCCACGGCGGTCAGCGCCTTTTCGCCGCCCGACATCAGATGGATCCTGGCGATGCGCTTGCCCGGTGGTCGCGCCATGATCGCCACGCCCGCCGACAGCCAGTCGTCGCCGACCATTTCCAGGTGGCCGTGACCACCGCCGAACAGCCGCGGAAACAGCGTTTCCATGTTCTGGTTGACCTTCTCGAAGGTCTCGCGGAAGCGCGTGCGCGAATCGCGGTCGATGCGGCTGATGGCTTTTTCCAGCGTCTCCAGCGCTTCCTCCAGATCGGCGTGCTGCCGGTCCAGATATTCCTTGCGCTCCGACTCGGTCGCATGCTCGTCGATCGCCGCCAGGTTGACCGGCTCCAGGCGCCGAATGCGTTCGTCCAGTTTTTCCAGTTCGTCCTGGAAATGCCGGGTCTCGGCGTTTTCCGGCAGGTCCTGCAGCAGGTCCTCCGGCGTGCCTCCCAGCGCCGCGATGCGATCGGCCAGGCTCTGGGTCTTGATCCGCGCCTCGTGGACTTCGAGCTTGATCTCCGACTGGCGGCTGCGAATGGACTCGGACTCGGCCGCCGCCTCGCGCCTTTTGCCGTCCTGTTCGCGCCACTGGGCCTCCAGGCTCTCCAGCGCTGAACGGGCTTCGCGCAGCCGCGCTTCCACGCTCAGGCGGCGTTCCAGCAGTTGATCGCGCTGGCGCTGCTGCTCGCGCACCGGCTCATCGCCCTGCGCGAGCGCCTCGCTCAATTCGACATAGCGGGCCTGCAGTTGGCCGACCTGATTGTCGATGCGGGCAATGGCCTGGCGCAGTGAGTCCAGCCCGGCGCGGCTGGATTCGAGCTTGAGCGCCAGCGATTCACGCTGCTCCCGCGCCGCTGAATAATCCTTGCGGGCCCGATCGCGCAGATCGTCGAGGCGGCGTTTTTCCGCCCGCAGTGGCTCACGGCCTTCTTCGGCCGACTGCATGGCGGCCAGCGCTTCTTCGAGTTCGGCGCGCGCCGCGGTCACCGCTTCGCCGTCTTCGGCCTGGCGACGTTTCAGGCCGGCGAGCTCGCGCTCGACGGCGTCACGCTGCTTGGCCAGGGCCTCGATCCGACTGCCCAGCGCGCTCAGCCGGCCCTGGATCTGGGCCTGCTTGCGTTCGTGCTCCTGGACCTCTTTTTCCAGCGCGCGCAGCTTGCTTTCACCGGACTGCGCCTGTTCGCGCGCGCTCGCCAGGCTTTGTTCCAGGGTCTCGATCTGCTCGGCGTCGTTCGCCAGCTCGGCCTCGATCTGGCGGATTTCGGCCTCGCGCCGCAACGCGCCGGTTGCCTGGTCTTCGGCCGGCGGGTGCTTGAGCCAGCCTTGACCCATCCAGGTGCCCTCGGGCGTAATCACCGAAGCACCGGGAGCGAGCGATTCGATTTCGCGTTGTGCCTCGGCCAGGCTGCCGGCACAGCGAACCTGGCTCAGCATCCCGGTCAAGGCTCCGGCGCCGCTGACCTGCCCGGCGAGCGTTCCCGGCTGGCCTTCGCCGTCGCCCCGCTCGTACAGACCGACCCCCTGCTCCGGCAATCCGTCCTGCGCTACTGCCTCGTCAAACCGGCCCAGCGCGGCGGCCTGCAGCCATTCGGCCAGCACGTGCTCCACCGCACCGGTCCAGCGCGCATCGCTCAGGCGAATTTCAGAGAGCAGGCGCCGCTTCGGATCGATGCCGCGCTGCTTGAGCCAGGCATTGAGCTGATCGCTGGAGGTTCCGCCGCGATTGAGCAGGCGCAGCGACTCCAGACGGGCGCGCCGCTCGTGGCGACCGGCGCGCGCCTGCTCCAGCTGGTTGCGCAGGGATTCGATTTGTTCGCGTAATTCGGCCAGGCGCTTTCGCCCCTGGGTCAGGCTCTCGCGCCGCGAGCCCAGGGCGCGTTCGATTTCGCTCGACTCGCCGCTGACTCGCTCCTTTTCCGCGGCCAACTGACGCTCGGCGTCGGCACCGGCCTGCTCGGAAAGCGCCTTGAGGCGATCGCTGGCGCGCGCCATGCGGTCGTCCAGATGCTCGATGCGCTGGCGCAACAGCTCGGCCCGGCTGCCGGTCTGTCCGGCCGACTGCTGATGCTCCTGCCAGCGTTGCTGCCAGGCGGCCAGTGCCTGCTCGGCCTGCTCGACGGCTTCGGCCGCCGTCGACTCGGCCGCGCGCGCCTCGTCGTGGCGCGGTTGCAGTTCGGCAATCAATTCCGAGGTTTGCGTCACCTGGGCCTGGTCGAGGATCAGGTGCTGTTTAAGCTCGTCGAGCTGTGTTTCGGTTTCGGCATGTTCGGTTTTCTGGCGCGCCCGGATTTCGCGCTGGTGCTCGATGGCCTGTTCGAGGCGGGCGATTTCGCCGGCCACCTCGTAGAGTTCGGCCTGGATGGACGAGGTCTGCTCGCTGGCCTTGTGCTGCTGCTGCCGCAGGGTTTCAAGTTCCTTCTCGGCCGCACGCTGGGTCGACAAGGCCGCCTCCAGCGCAGTTTCGACCTGTTTGAGACTCTTTTGCCGGGACTCGGCGAGCTGGCTGCTTTCGCGCCAGCGCAGCGCGGTCAGGCGCGCTTCGTCCTCCCGGTATCGCGCTTTGAGCTTGCGATAGCGTTCGGCCGCCTTGGCCTGGCGCTTGAGCTTTTCCAGCTGCTTGCCGACTTCCTCGCGCAGATCGCGCAGCCGCTCCAGATTCTCGCGGGTGTGGCGAATGCGGTTTTCGGTTTCGCGGCGCCGCTCCTTGTAGCGCGATACACCGGCGGCCTCCTCGAGAAAGGCCCGGAGTTCTTCCGGACGCGCCTCGACGATCTGAGAGATCATGCCCTGCTCGATGATGGCGTAGCTGCGCGGGCCCAGGCCGGTACCCAGAAACAGATCGGTGATGTCCTTGCGGCGGCAGCGCGACCCGTTCAGGTAATAGACCGACTGGCCGTCGCGGCTGACTTGCCGCTTGACCGAAATTTCGCTGTAGGACGCGTATTCGCCTCCGGCCCGGCCGTCGCTGTTGTCGAAGACAAGCTCCACGGTCGCGGTGGTGACCGGCTTGCGCGCGCCGGATCCTGAAAAGATCACGTCGCTCATGGATTCGCCGCGCAGCTGGCGGGCCGAGCTTTCGCCCATCACCCAGCGCACGGCGTCGATGATGTTGGACTTGCCGCAGCCGTTGGGGCCGACGATGCCCATCAGATTGGACGGAAAACGGACGGTGGTCGGCTCGACGAAAGACTTGAAGCCCGATAATTTGATCGCGGTCAGTCGCATTGACGCATCAGTTCTGCTTTTTTGTTGTAATACCGCGCTGCCCGGGGGCTTCCCGGCCCTTCAATCCGGCTTTAACGAGACACACGCAATGCCCAGTCAGCCCAGCAAGGAACTCGAAGTATTCCCCAACCCCCAGACAGGGAGCGATTATACCATTCGGATTCGAATTCCCGAGTTTACCTGCCTGTGTCCCAAGACCGGGCAGCCGGATTTCGCCGAACTGCTGATCGAGTACGTACCGGAAAAATTCTGCGTCGAGCTCAAGGCACTGAAAAACTACGTCTGGAGCTTCCGCGACGAGGGCGCGTTTCACGAAGCGGTGACCAATCGCATCCTGGCCGACCTGGTCGCGGCCACCGAACCGAGATTCATGCGTCTGACGGCCGATTTCAACGTGCGTGGCGGCATTTACACGGCCGTCGTGGCCGAGCATCGTGCCGAAGGCTGGCAGCCGCAGCCGCCGGTGAACCTGCCCTGACGCCGGGATTCGGACCTGTCTGCCGAAAGCTCAATTCAGGATTCGTCGACCTCCTCCAATGGTAATTTCGGCGTGATCGTGGCAGCCTCGTACAAATCCTCAACGAGAGCCTCGAGACGCTGACGGACCAGCTGTCGGGTGATGCCTTCGCTGACGTCTTCCAGCGACGGAGCCTCCAGTTCGCGTGACTGCACCATGCGCAAGACCCGCCAGCCCTGGTCGGTTTGCAGCGGGGTGCCGATGACTTCGCCTTCCTGCATATCAGGCAATTCCGCGCCAATTTCTTCACCGACCTGGCTGCGATCCACCCAGCCGGTGGGCTCTCGGCCCAGGTTGCCGAACCTTTCCTCCCTGGCGATCTGGTCGAAATCAGCCTCACCGTCTTCCAGCGCGGCCAGCGCCAGGAGGGCCTGTCTCTGGGATTCGAACAGCAGGCTGTCAAACCGATACTGGCGGGCACCCGAACGCCGCAGCTGGGCCTGATAGACCTCTCGTACGTCTTCATCGGTTACCGGATATTCATCGTGAATGTGGGTGAAGTAGCGGATCTGCAGAGCCTCCAGATCACGCAGCTTCCGTTCGGCCCGCATTTCCGGCGCGTCAGCCAGCCCCTCGCGCTGCGCGGCGTTGGCTACGGCGCGCAGCCGAATCAGTTCTTCGAGCAGCTCGCGCATTCCTTCATGATCATCCTCGGCAACGCCGCGCTGGCGCATCATGTACTCCAGCATGGGCAGCGAGATCGGCTCCCCGTCAACTTCGACCAGGATGACGTCTTCGTCGTGGATCAGCCCTTCAGGCTCCGACTGACAGGCCATCAGAAACAGCGGAAAAGTCAATATAAAGATATACTTAAATTTCATTTGGAGAAATTGCCTCAATATTGAGTGCATGGATGTCGGTCGTCATGAGCTCATCCATGGCGGCATAAACCAGGCGGTGTCGAGCCAGCCTCGGCAGACCCTTGAAAGCTGTACTGACCACACGCACGCGAAAATGGC
>CAZUTZ010000017.1:0-11302 GCA_964623655.1 uncultured Wenzhouxiangella sp. | reverse complement strand
CGCCGGGATGGCCGACATGCAGATGCGACTCATCGACAACTTCCAGATCGACCGGTTCGAGCTGGGCTTCGATCCGGTCACGGATCATCGCCACGCGCTGTTCAGTCACGGCAAGACCTCCTTGTAGGGGTGTACATCAACACGCTCCCAGGCCCCGGACTCGATGTACGGATCGCTTTGCGCCCACACTTGAGCCGCCTGCAGGCTGGGAAATTCCGCAATAATCAATGAACCGACAAATCCCGCCGGACCCGGGTCCTCGCTGTCGATCGCCGGCAGTGGACCGGCGCTTCGCAGGCGGCCCTGTTCGATCAAATGCCGCATCCGTTCCAGATGCCGTGTCCGCGCCTCAAGTCGCTTGTCGAGGCTGTCCGGCGCGTCCGTGCCGAGTATGCAGTAAAGCATGGGATTTTCAGGTTTCAGTCGATTCGTCCAGGTCGTCATATTGTATAGGTATCCCCCTGGCCGCTCACAGGACACCATGCGACCATCTCGGCGTCCCGATGGGGATACACTGCAGCCATGGAATTGCATGATCACGCCAACGTCGCGCAGCGGGAAATGCCCTTTGCCGTGGTGCAGGGCACGCCCGTGCTCAAGCTGCCGGATGATCTGTATATCCCGCCGGATGCGCTGGAAGTATTTCTGGAAGCCTTCGAGGGGCCGCTGGACTTGCTGCTTTACCTGATTCGGCGCCAGAATCTCGACATCCTGGACATCCCCATCGCCGAGATCACGCGCCAATACACCGGCTACATCGAAATGATGGCCGGCTTGCGGCTGGAGCTGGCTGCGGAATACCTGGTGATGGCTGCAATCCTGGCCGAGATCAAATCGCGCATGCTGCTGCCACGACCCCAGGCCGAGGAGGAGGAAGAAGGTGATCCGCGCGCCGAACTGATCCGCCGGCTGCAGGAGTACGAGCGCTTCAAGCAGGCCGCCAATGACCTCGATGAACTGCCTCGCCTGGAGCGCGACCTGGCCGTGGCCACGGCCGCGGTTGAAGACCAGGGTCAGGTCCGTCTGCCGCCGGAGGTGGATCTGCGCGAGCTGCTGCTGGCGCTCAAGGAGGTCATGGCACGCGCCGAGATGCTCGCCCATCACCAGGTCCAGAGCGAGCCGTTGAGCGTACGCGAGCGCATGAGCCGGGTCATTGACCTGGTCTCAAACCAGCGCTTCGTCGAATTCGGCCAGTGCTTCGACCCCGAAGAAGGACGCATCGGCGCCGTGGTCACTTTCCTGGCCCTGCTGGAGCTGCTGCGAGAACACCTGATCGACTTGGTCCAGCAGGACCTATTCGGCACCATCTACGTGCGAAGCCCCGGCGAGGCCTGAGCGCTGCGACTGCGCCCCCCGCGAAGCTGAGGCAGGAAGCGAAAACCAAGCAGACCATGGACATAAGCTATCTGAAATCCGTTGTCGAAGGCGCCTTGCTCGCCGCCGGTGCGCCGCTCAGCCTGAATCAGCTCAACGCCCTTTTTCCGGATGAGGAGAAGCCCGGCCACGGCGCGCTCAAGCAGGCACTGGCCGCCCTCGACGCCGATCTGGAAGGTCGCGCTGTTGAGCTGACCGAGGTCGGCAGCGGCTATCGCATCCAGATTCGAACCAGCCTGATGCCGGTCATCTCGAATCTGTGGACCGAGAAACCGCCGCGCTATTCGCGCGCGCTGCTCGAGACACTGGCGATCATTGCCTATCGGCAGCCGATCACCCGCGGCGAAGTCGAGCAGATTCGCGGGGTTTCCTTGAGCTCCAACATCCTGCGCACGCTGCAGGAACGTGACTGGATCAAGGTGGTGGGCCACAGGGATGTGCCGGGACGGCCGGAGTTGCTGGGCACCACGCGGGCCTTTCTGGATTATTTCAATCTCAAGTCGCTGGACGAATTGCCGACTCTGGCCGAGATCAAGGACATCGACAATCTTGAGCCGGAACTGGAGCTGATTCATCCGGCCGCCGACAACAGCACGGACACGACCCAAGCCGATGAAGCGCAAGACGCCCCGAAAGAAGACGCCGCAGCGGAATCCGGCGAAGACGGCAGCCGGCAAGCCACCCCACAGGAAGAAAACCCGGACCCGGCGCGCACCGATCAAAACTGATCTCGCCGAGCCGGTCGCGACCGCGGGCAGCGAGAGAGTCCAGAAAGTCCTGGCCCGAGCGGGCCTGGGATCGCGCCGCCAGCTCGAAGCACGGATTCAAAACGGCGAGGTCCGCATCAATCAGGTCGTTGCGTCGCTGGGCGCGACGGTCGGCAGTGGCGATCTGATCTCGATTGACGGCCGGGAGTACTCCGTCGAAGCCGCCTCGCCGCCCCATCGCACGCTGGTCTATCACAAGCCGGAAGGTGAAGTCACGACCACCAGTGATCCCGAAGGCCGTAAAACCGTTTTTGACCGATTGCCCAAACTGTCAGACGGACGCTGGATCGCCATCGGTCGCCTGGATCTCAACACGGCCGGGCTGCTGCTGCTGACCACTGATGGAGAACTGGCCAATCGGATGATGCACCCCTCCGGTCAGGTCGACCGCGAATACCTGTGCCGAATCCGCGGGCCCGTGTCGGATGAACAGATCGAGCAGCTGCTTTCCGGGGTCGAGCTCGAGGACGGAAAAGCGGCTTTTTCCGACATCGTGGCCGGAGAGGTCACGGCCGGACACGCCTGGTTTACCGTGGTTCTGTTCGAGGGCAAAAACCGCGAAGTCCGGCGCTTGTGGGAAGCGGTCGGCGCCCAGGTCGCACGCCTGAAACGCGTTCGTTTCGGGCCGGTGTTTCTGCCGGCGGCGGTGCGCACGGGGCGTTACCAGGAATTGAGTGCGGACGATCATCGCATCCTGCGCGAAGATGTCGGCCTGCCGCCGCAGCCGGTTGAACTGGTGTTGAAGCGGCGGTCGTAGACAGGCGCTGATCCGATCAGCTCGTCAAGGGCATCAGGGTCAATTCCACCCGCCGGTTCATTTCCCTGCCTTCGGCTGTGTCGTTGGGCGCGACCGGATAGTCGGGTCCGTAGCCATAGGTGGCGATACGCGCGGGGTTGACGCCGCGATTGATCAGATAGCGCCCGACCGTATCGGCGCGCTGCATGGACAGACGCTGGTTGTAACTGCGCTCGCCAACCGAATCAGTGTGCCCGTCTATCACCAGCACGGTCTGCTCGAATTCATCCAGCACCAGCCCCACGGAATCCAGCACCTCGAAAAAATCCGGCTTCAGTGCCGCCGAGTCGAAATCGAAGGTCACATGGCCCGGCATGTTGAGAATGATTTCGTCGCCGCGCCGGGTCACGCTGACGCCGGTGCCTTCAAGCTGACTGCGCAGGGCTTCTTCATTCCGATCCATGTAGGAACCGGCAACCGCGCCGGTCAGGGCGCCAAGACCGGCCCCGATGGCAGCTCGCTTGACCCGGTCTCCACCGCTGATCGCGCCGATCACCGCACCCACACCGGCGCCGACGGCCGCTCCCTGCCCGGTTCGGGTCGGGCGCGGCTCTCCGGTCCATGGATCGGTGGTGGTGGCACAGCCGGCAATTGCCACGGTCAGGCCGATCAGCGCGACGTGTTTCAGTGTTTTCAGATAAGGCATGGAGACTCCGAAGGTTCTCGTGAGTGATGGATGTAGTGTGTTCTGACGCACTGAACCGGCCCTGAATCCCCGATCGAGCAACCGGGCACACGACGGATCAGGAATCCGCCTCCGGCTCGTCCAGCCAGCGATAAAGCGTTCGTCGACCCACTCCCAACAGCGCGGCGGCGCGCCGCTTGTTGCCGTCGACCCGCTCGAGCACGTGGTGAATGTAGCGCTGGCGCAGCTCGTTGAGCGTGGGCAGGACGTCGCCTTCCAGCAATGCGGGCGGAATGCCGGGTGAAGTTTCAGCACCGGCTGCAGCCGGCTCGGTCCGGATACGTTCGGGCAGATGCTCCGGGCCTACTTCAGCCTGCTCGCAGAACGTCACTGCGCGCTCCATGGCGTTGCGCAGTTCGCGCACGTTGCCGCGCCAGGGATAGGCACGCATGCGGCGCAGCGCGGCCGCGGACAAGGTGCGGGCCGGTCGCTGCCGGGCATGGGCGAAGCGCAGCAGAAAGCGCATGGCCAACAGCTCCAGATCCTCGCCGCGATCGCGCAGCGGCGGCACGGAAAGCTCGAAGGCCTCCAGACGGAAATACAGGTCTTCGCGAAATTCTCCGGCCGAGACTTTTTCCATCAGATCGACATTGGTCGCGGCAATCAGGCGCACGTCGACCTGGTATTCCCGATCGGCGCCCACGGGTCGTACCCTGCCATCCTGCAACGCGCGCAGCAGCTTGGCCTGCAGGGCCTGGGGCATCTCGCCGATTTCATCGAGGAACAGCGTTCCGCCATCGGCCTCCCGAAACAGGCCGGGACGGGCTTGCTCGGCGCCGGAAAAGGCGCCGGCGGCGTGACCGAAAAACTCGCTTTCCAGCAGATCGGCCGGAATACCGGCGCAGTTGACGGCCAGGAAAGGCTTGTCCGAGCGGTCGCTTTCGGCATGAATGGCGCGGGCCACCAGGTCCTTGCCGGTTCCGGATTCACCGCTGACCAGGACGGGCCCATCGGCACCGGCAATCTTTCTGATCCGTTCGATCAGGCCTCGCATCGCGGGGCTGCGACCCTCGATGCCGTGAAAAGCAGACGAATCGTAGGTTTCTTCCAGCTCGCGTGCCTGCTGATAAAGGCGCCGATACTCCAGCAGACGCTTGACGCTGAGCAGGAAATGATCCATGTCCAGCGGCTTGGTCAGGAAATTATCCGCGCCTGCCTTGAGCGCAGCCACCGCGCGATCAACGGTACCAAAAGCGCTGATCATCAGCACCGCCGGCGCCGGCTCGCGACCGCGCAAGTGCTCGACCAGCGCAAGACCGTCGGCCCCCGGCAACTGCAGGTCGCTGACCACCAGATCGGGTTCCACGGCGTCGATTTCGGCCACCGCCGTCTCGGCGCTGCCAAAAGCCGAAGCCACATAACCCTCCGACTCCAGTTCTTCAACCAGCAGTTCAGCCAAAGCGGAATCGTCTTCGACGACCATGATGCGAGGGGCGACGTTGTTCATTCCGGACTCTGGAAACACAGTCGGAAACGCGCCCCGCCCAGATCGGGAGAGCGATCAACCTTGATGCGCGCCCCGTGTTCGTTGACCACGGCGCGGACGATCGCCAGGCCAAGGCCGGTGCCGTCGCCTTCCCGACGCCGGCTGTGGAAAGGCTCGAAAATCTGCTTCAGGTCCGATTCGGGCACGCCCGGTCCGTCGTCCTCGACGCTGATCACCACTTGTCCGTCGTCGCGGCTGTCGGCGCTCACGCGAACCTGGCCATCAGCCGCCTGAATGGCGTTGCGAACCAGGTTGATCAGCGCCTGCTCCACGCGCGGCGCGTGACCCCGAATGGAAAGATCCGGCGCCATGTCCGTCGCGCTCAGGCGCACCGAAGCGGCTTCGGCCTGCGGCTCGGCGCCGACCATCACGCGCTGGAGCAGCGGCTTCAGCGCCAGCGCCTCGGCAACGGGGCGATCGCTGCGCACGAAACTCATCAGCCGGGCAATCAGCTGTCTCGTCCTTTCCACTTGCTGGCGAATGCGCTTGACCCGACGCTGTTGCTCGGGGTCGGTCTGGGCGTCGCGCTCGAGCCGGCGGGCATCGCCGTCGATCACGGTCAGCGGCGCGCCCAGTTCATGCGCAACGCCGGCCGAAAACCGGCCAAGTGCCGCCAGCCCCTCCTGCTCGCGCAAGCGTTCGGCCATTTCAAGATGTTCTTGCTGGCGGTGCGCCAGCTGTTGCTCCATTTCGCTGATGGCGTTAAGCATGCGGTTGAGCCCGTGGCCAATCTGCACCAGTTCTTTGGGCCCGTTGACCTGCGCACGATGGTCGCGCTCACCGGCTTCAATCCGGCCCATGCTTTCAAGCAGCGCATTGACCGGGCGGTCAATGGCGCGACGGTGACCGAACAGGATCAGCAGCAGCATGAGAGCGACCATCCCGCCCCACAGCCACCAGCCGCGACTGCGCACTTCGGCCAGCCATTCGGCCATGTCGCTTTCCTGCCGCACCACCTGCAGCAACCCGATGATTCGGCCGGTGGTGCCGATCAGCGGAACGAAGTAGGAGTACACGGTCTCGTCGCCCAGGCGATCATAGGAGCCCAGTTCTTCGCCGAGCTGGACCAGTTCGGCCGCCTGGATCTGTTCGCGCGGGCCCGGCCGGGCCTGACCGGCAACCACGACGCGCTGCCCCGCAGCATCGAACACATTGGCCCCGTAGACCCGGTCAATTTCAAAGACCGCGCCCAGCGACTCGGCCACCCGGTCCAGATCGCCTTCCGAAAAGGCCTGCTGAACAGGGATTCGCAGCGAGCGTGCTACCAGCTCGATCTCTTTTTCCAGGCGGCTTTCCAGCAGCCCTTCGACCGCGTCAAAAGTCGTCCACATCAAAAGTGCGGCTAGGGCGGTCAGCGGGATCAGGGTATGGGTCAGTAATCGGGTCTTCAGGCTGCGCACGAACCGTGACTGAAATGAAACATGCGTCATTATGACACACCCCTTGCACGAATTGACCGGCGAATCGCTTCCTCAAGCCCCATTTAAGGCGTTTCAGCTGTTGGCACGAAAAGTGCATTAAGCTCACCGCACGCAGTGCAAACATTCAAACGATTTTTAGGAGTTTTGACCCATGAAGATTGCCAAGACGCTTTCAATTCTGATTCTCGCCTTTGTCTTCGGATCTGCCGGCGCTCTCGCTCAGCAAGACCCGATGCAAGAGCCGCCGCCGCCCGCTGACATTGATGTCTCCGATCAGCAGCTGGAGCAGTTTGTAGAAGCTCAGACCGCGATCATTGAAATTCAGCAGGACTACACCGGTCGCCTCGAAGCTGTCGAAGATCCGGACGAAGCTCATGAACTGCAGGTTCAGGCCAATGAAGAGATGACCGACGCGGTCACCGATGCCGGTCTGGATGTCGAATCTTTCAACGAGATTGCGATGGCGATTCAGAATGACCCTGAATTGCAGCAGCGGCTGACCATGTTGATGGAAGACATGCAGTAAGCCTGAATCCTGCATGAAACTGGGTCAGTCTTACCGCTGACTCGTGAAAGTCCGGATCTTTCGAGATCCGGGCTTTTTGATTACTCCGACCGAAAAGATCAATAGATCTCGCCGCCTCTGCGGGCATACAGACGCAGCACCTCAGCGGCCGATTGGCGCAAGATCCCGGTATGAACAACGATTCCGCGCTGAGCGAGTTCGTTCACCCACTGCTCGGATCGGTCCCCTTCATCAAAACCGACCGCCTCGGCGTCTGCCTTGGTCGCTCCGCACAACACCGACCGGACGCCGGACCAGGGAATGGCACCCAGGCACATCGCGCAAGGCTCGCATGAGGTGACAAGCTCCAGCGGCCCAAGCTGCGTGTGACTCAGCCTGGCGCTGCCCAGACGTTGCTGGGCCAGGCTCAAGGCCAGGATCTCGGCGTGCGCCGAAGAACACTGGGCCGGTTCAACGCGGTTGACGCCGGCCGCAACCACACGGCCTTCTTCCGCTGTGACCACTAGTGCGCCGAATGGTCCACCACTGCCGTTGGCGACGTTGGTCTCGGCCAGACTGATGGCGACTCGCATGCGCTCTTCCGGGCTGTTCAGGCTCCCCGGCAGACGGGCCAGAAAACCCGGCAGCCACCCGGGCAGATGCAGCTGGATGCTGTTGGGATAGCTCAACAGACTGCTCTTGCTCTCACCGCCTCGAACAAGGCGACACCGGCGGCCACTGAGACATTCAGGCTCTCCATGGCGCCCGGCATGGGAATATGCGCCAGCTGGTCGCAGTTTTCTCGCGTCAACCGACGCAATCCCCTGTCCTCGCTGCCCAGCACCAGAGCGATCGGCCCGCGCAGATCGCACTGATACAGCGAATGCTCGGCGCTGCCGGTCAGCCCGATCCGCCACAAGCCGTGCTCGCCCAGCGCTCCCAGGCTGCGGGCCAGATTAGTAACGACGGCGAGCGGCAGTCGTTCGGCGGCACCCGCGGCGGCACGGCGGGCAACCGGCGTCAGGCCGGCGGCGCGATCCTTGGGGACAACCACGGCCAGCGCGCCCGCCGCGGCGGCCGAGCGCATGCACGCACCCAGATTGTGCGGATCGGTGACGCCATCCAGCACCAGCACCAGTGGCTGGTCTTCAGCCGCGGCCAGAAGATCCTGCAGTTCCCGCAAATCGATCGGCGCGCTTGGAACAAACTCCGCGATCACCCCCTGATGGCGGACACCCGCCGCCCGTCGATCCAGAGCCGAGGCCTCCACGCGTTCGATCGGCACGCCCATATCTCGCAAGCTTTTTTCAATCTTATCAGCGCTTTTGGATGATTTACTAATCCAGACTCTGACCAGCCTTTCAGGCGAAGTGGAAATCAGCGCTTCGACCGCATGGATGCCCATGGCCAGCTCGCGCTTCATGAATTAAGGAGCGTCTCGCTCGACCAGGCGCAGATCGATCTTGCGTTCCTCGAGATTGACTGCGGCGACCTCCACTCTGACCCGATCGGCCAGCGAAAGACGCACGCCCCGACGCTTGCCCGTAAGACTGTGGCTGACCGGGTCGAAGTGGTAATAGTCGTTAGGCAGGGCGGTGACGTGCACCAGGCCGCTGACGCCATATTCAGGCAGTTCGACGAACAGGCCGAAACTGGTCACCCCGGTAACGATACCGGCGAAAATCTCGCCGATGTGGCGCTGCATGAACTGGGCCTTGAGACGCTCGTCGACATCGCGAGCCGCTTCTTCGGCGCGTCGCTCTGTCCAGGAGCAATGGCGTCCCAGTTCGACCATGCGCTCATCGTTGTAAGGGAATTCCCGGCGTTTGCGCTTGCGGCACAGGTGCTTGATGGCACGATGCAAAAGCAGGTCCGGGTAGCGGCGAATCGGTGAGGTGAAGTGGGCGTACTGGGCGAGCGCCAGACCGAAATGCCCCAGATTTTCCGGCTGGTAAACGGCCAGCGAAAGCGAGCGCAGCAGCACCGCATCGACCAGCTTGCGTGCCGGCCGGTCGGCCACCTGATTCTGGATGGCGGCAAACTGCGCCGGATCCGGCTCGTCTTTCCAGCGCACGCTGATGCCCTGGGCGCGCAGAAATTCCTCCAGCGATTCGAGCTTGTCGGCCTTGGGCGGCTCGTGGACCCGGTACAGAAACGGCAGCTGATCGCCAACAAAGCGTGCAGCCTCGACGTTGGCCGCGATCATGCACTCTTCGATCAAGCGATGCGCGTCGTGACGCTGGCTCATGCGGATATCGGCCACCCGGCCGTCGGCGTCGAACTGGAAATAGACGGCCTGGGAGTCGAAGTCCAGCGCGCCTCTGCGCGAACGACGACGCGCGAGCGCGCGGAACACGGCGAACAACTGATCCAGATTGTCGCGCACATGGGCAAAACGTTCGTTGAGCTCCGGATCTCCGCCGCTGATCATGCGCTGGACCTGATCGTAGGTCATGCGCGCGTGCGAACGCATCACTGCCTCGTAGAACCGGCTGCTCTTGACCTTGCCGCCTTCGCTGAGCTTCATGTCGCACACCATGCACAGGCGGTCGACTTCCGGATTGAGCGAGCACAGGCCGTTGGACAAGGCCTCGGGCAGCATGGGAATGACGCGGTCAGGAAAATAAACCGAAGTCCCGCGCTTTTCGGCCTCGACATCCAGCGGCCGGCCCGGCTGGACATATTCGGCCACATCGGCAATCGCCACGATCAGGCGGAAGCCCTCACCGCGTTGCTCGGCGAAAACGGCGTCGTCGAAATCGCGCGCATCGGCGCCATCGATGGTGATCAGGGGCAGATCGCGCAGATCCTTGCGCCGCGCCGCAATGTCGGAATCGATGTGTTCGCCGAAGACTTCGGACTCCGACACGACCTCGGCGGGAAAATCGAGCGGCAGCTGGTGCGAGAAGATCGCGATGTCGGTGGCAATCCCCGGCTCATCGGCCCGGCCCAGCACAGCGACAATTTCGCCGACCGGCCCGCGCTCGACGCTGGGCGGCTTGTCGATTCGTGCCACGACAATCTGGCCCGGGCTGGCCTTGCCCACCCGCTCCAGCGGAATGAGAACATCCTGGGTCAGGCGCGGGTCATCGGGCACCACCATGGCCAAGCCGCTCTCGATCAACAAACGACCGACCACCTGGCTGTGCGCCCGCTCGACGACTTCGACAATCGCGCCTTCCTTGCGATTGCGGCGGTCCACGCCGGTCACTGCGGCGAGCACGCGGTCGCCGTTGAAAACCTGTCGCATCTGCCGCGGTGAGAGATAAAGGTCATCGCCGCCGGCGTCCGGAATCACGAAGCCAAAGCCGTCGGGGTGGGCGCTGACGCGGCCGGGTATCAGATCCATTTCGCGGGCCAGCCCGTAGGCCGCCCTGCGGTTCCGGACCACTTCCCCCGACTGGATCAGCTCCAGCAGAATGGGCTTGAGCGAGTCATCGGACTCTTCCTTGCTCAAACCGAATATGCCGGACAGCTGACGCCTGGTCAGCGGCCGGTCGTGCTCGGCAAGGACTCGGCGAACGGCGTCCGCGTCAGGATTCTTGGGGTTATTCATGGCTTCATATTATGGATTTGGCCCGTGCGGCGCACATCCGTGCAGGCCGCCGCTTCGGATCTCCGGCCACGCCGACCGGGCTTGATCGGCCAGCGCTACCTGCAGGCAGAATCAGAAACGAGTGGCCGGGCTTGAAACATGCCGGAACCGGCAGGCAGGGTCGCCGTCTCAATCAACCCCGGACGTAGCTTTCAAGCTGTTCGATCAGCAGCCTCTGATCACCGATCACGGCGTTGACCAGGTCACCAATCGAGACCAGGCCGACCAGCACGCCTTTTTCGACCACGGGCAGATGCCGAATCCGCTTTCGCGTCATCAACGCCAGGCCTTCTTCGGCGGTGGCCCGCGGGTCAATGGTCAGCACGGGCGAGGTCATGACCTCTTCCACCCGCGTCTCGCGCGAAGCGCGTCCGGCAAGAATGACTTTGCGCGCGTAGTCGCGCTCGGAGAACATCCCCTTCATCTCGCCGTCGTCCATCACCAGCATGGCGCCGACACTGTGTTCGGCCATGCGTCGCACCGCGTCGATGACCATATCACCCGGCCCCACCGACAGGATTTCGCTGCCCTTTTCATCCAGGATCTGACGAACATTATGCACCTGGCATCTCCTCTCATCTTTTTGTTGTGCAACGAGTATAGCCCGCTGTTCGAGCCAAACCCAAGCCCCGCTTACATGGCGCCGAACCGCGCCGGCAGTCTATACTGCAAG
>CAZUTZ010000016.1:6404-17298 GCA_964623655.1 uncultured Wenzhouxiangella sp. | reverse complement strand
CCCTTGGGGCCGAGAGTGACGCTGACCGCGCGGGCCAGAACGTCGACGCCGCGCAGAATGCGATTGCGGGCATCTTCGGAAAAACGGACTTCTTTGACGCTCATTGTTGCTAATCCTCTAATTTCAATTCGGTTAGGGGGAAGACTTCAGGTGCGGCTGATGTCAGGACTCGATGACCGCCATGATGTCGTCTTCGCGCATGACGAGCAGCTCGTCGCCGTCGACCTTGACTTCGGTGCCGGAATACTTGCCGAACAGAACCGTGTCACCGACCTTGACGTCGAGTGCCTTCTGCTGGCCGTTTTCGAGGATTTTGCCGTTACCCACGGCAAGAACCTCACCGCGAATCGGCTTTTCGGTGGCGCTGTCGGGAATGACGATTCCGCCGGGGGTGGTGCGCTCTTCTTCAACGCGCTTGATGATGACGCGATCGTGCAAAGGACGCAGTTTCATGGGTGTTTTCTCCCTTAGGACTGTTTCGGTTGTAAGAAAAATTGATTTCACCAGCAAAGCGACCCCGGGTTTCACCGGAAATCGATGACTTGCTCCAGGCGTCTTGCTTTGCACAGCGAAATGGAGCCCGCCGATTCACATTTCAAGGGCGTTTTGCCAGCGAGATCGAATCGAGCGCGCTCGGACCCTCCAAACGGGCTGTTAAGGCCTGATCGATGCAGCGGAGTTAAACTATCCGGTCGTTTGCATTGTCAACCGCTGTCCCGAAAACTCAACTAACTGGCATGACCGATTCCCCCAAGCTTTTGTTGGTTCACACGACCTGCGCTGATACCGAGTCTGCCCAGCGCCTGGCCCGCGCCTTGATCGAGGCGCACCTTGCTGCCTGCGTCAGCCTGGGACCGGAAATTCGCTCGATTTACCCGTGGCAGGGCCGGGTTGAGTCCGAGGCTGAAGTGGCCATGCTGATCAAGACCAGTCCTGAAGCCCTGCCGAAGCTGAAAGCCTTTCTGGTCGAACACCATGACTACGAGGTCCCCGAGCTGCTGGTCACCCCGGTGATCGACGGCCATACGCCCTACCTGGACTGGGCGAATGAGTGGCTTGCCCGTGACTGAGCTCCGGCCTGAGGTACGCCGGTCAGGCGCTGCAGGCCCGGCCCCTTCCCCATTGCCTGCCGCCCTGCTCGGATTGTTGCTGTCCCTGTTCCTCGTAGCCGGGGCATGGGCGCAGATCAATCCCGATGATTTATTGCCGGTCGAAGAGGCATTCGCGCTGGATGCTTCTGTCGACGGCACGGATGTGGTGCTGAGTTGGCGGATTGCCGACGGCTATTACCTCTATCGCCATGCCTTCCGGGTTGATCAATTCAACGATGGGCTGGCGCTTGACGAGCTGGTGATTCCTCCCGGGGAGATGACCACCGACGAGTTTTTCGGCGAGACCGAAACCTACCGCGGCCGCGTGGAGGTGCGCGCGCCGGTGCTCGCCGTGCCGGACGATGGGCAGATCGAGTTCAGAATCCGCTCCCAGGGTTGCGCGGACCTGGGCTTGTGCTATCCGCCCCATTTCGAAACGGTCAGTTTGCAGCTGGACCCGGGTACACTGCAGCCGACGCAGGCCGAGGAGGGTCTGAGCGGATTGCTGGGTCGGGATTCGACCAGTCGGTCGCCTTTGACCGGCATTGATGCCGGGGCGCTGCCGCCGGAAGAGGCGTTTTCGCTGCAAGCCATCGCCACCGGGCCGGCCAGCATTCTCGTCCGCGCCGACGCTCAGCCGGGCTATTATCTCTATCGCGAACAGTTTGCGTTCCGCATTGATCGGTCTGACCTCGAGGTCGCTGAAGCGGTTTTGCCGGCCGGCGAAGCCATTGTTGACGAATCTTTCGGCGAGACCGAGGTGTTTTTCGGCGAGGTGGAAATTCCGGTGCACCTGGCTCGTCCGGCCGGACCGGCGCAGCGGGTGGATCTGACGATTGACTACCAGGGCTGCCGAGAGGGCAGCATTTGTTATCCGCCGCTGACCAGGACCATCGAAGTAGAGCTGCCGGCTGCCGAGCAGGCCGTGCGCCAGGCCGAGACCGAGCCGTCCGCACCGGCGTCTGAAGTCGAAGCCGCCGCGCCACCCGCGGCCGAACAGGACCGGCTCGCCGCGGCGCTGTCGGGGACGCCGATGCTGGCCCTGCTGCTGTTTTTGATTGCCGGGCTGCTGCTGGCCTTCACACCCTGCGTTTTCCCCATGGTGCCGATTCTTTCCGGCCTGATTGCCGGGGAGGGCGACCGTTTGACCACCTGGCGCGCCTTTCGCCTTTCGCTGGTCTATGTGCTGGCCATGGCGCTGGTCTATACCGCATTCGGTGTCGTGGCCGGCCTGTTCGGGCAGAATCTGCAGGCCTTGTTCCAGCATCCGGTGGTACTGAGCAGTTTTGCCGCCCTGTTTGTGCTGCTGTCGCTGGCAATGTTCGGCTTTTATGAGCTGCAGTTGCCGTCTTCCTGGCAGACCCGGCTCAACGAGATGTCGAACCGGGCCGAGGGCGGCACCCTGATGGGTGCTGCCATCATGGGCGCGCTGTCGGCCCTGGTGGTGGGTCCGTGCGTGGCGCCGGCGTTGATGGGTGCGCTGATCTACATCGGCCAGACGGGTGACGCCGTGCTGGGCGGGGCGGCGCTGTTTTCCATGGCCATGGGCATGGGGATTCCGCTGATCGTCTGGGGCACTTCGGCCGGCAAGTGGTTGCCGCGCGCCGGGGTCTGGATGAACGCGGTCAAGGCGGTTTTCGGCGTTGGCCTGCTCGCCCTGGCGATCTGGATGCTCGAGCGCGTCATTCCGCCGGCAGCAACGATGCTGCTTTGGGGCGTGCTGGCGATTGCCAGTGCCGTCTATCTCGGTGCGCTGACTCGGCTGCCTCTGGAGGTGTCCGGGTGGCGCAAGCTGTGGCAGGCCATGGGGGTGGTGCTTCTGCTGTTTGGTGGTGCGCAGTTGATCGGGGCGCTGTCGGGCGGTGATGACTGGCTGCGGCCGCTGGATCATCTGCGTGGTGGCGCGGCGGTGGCGCCGGTGGAGGCTGCGAGCTTTCGCCAGATTGATCGGCTCACCGATCTGGAATCGGCCATTGCAGCAGCGCCCGGCCCGGTTTTCCTGAGCTTTACGGCCGAGTGGTGCGTGGACTGCCGGCGCATGGAGCGACGCACTTTCCCGGATCCGATCGTTCAGCAACGCTTTGCCGAAATGACGTTGCTCAAGGTGGATGTAACCGATTACAACGAGGACCATCAGGAAATCCTCGGCCACTTCGGTCTGATCGGTCCACCGGCTTACCTGTTTTTCGACCAGGGGCGCGAGGTCTCGGGCCTCAGGGCCTACGGGTTCCTCACGGCAGCGCGCCTGGCGACCATGCTTGATGAGGTTTCAGGATCATGAATCGCACTTTGACGCTGTACGTTCTGGCCGCCTTGATCGGCTTGACTCTGGGCGGTGCCTACGCCTGGTTGACCCGCCCGGCACCGCCCGCGCCCGGCGAGACGGGCGCTGAACTCGGCGATCAGCGACCGGATTTTCGTCACGGCGGACTGAACGGCGAGTGGGTCGAGGCCAGTGAGTTCGACGGACAGCTGCTACTGGTCAATTTCTGGGCGACTTGGTGCGCGCCCTGTCGGCGTGAAATGCCGGTGCTGCAGGAATTGAGCGAAGCGCATGGCGACGATCTGGCCGTCGTGGGGTTGGCGATTGACGATCTCGACGCGGTGCGCGAGTTCGTCGTCGAGCTGGAGATCAGTTATCCCATCGCCGTGGGTAACGCCGATGTCATGGAAACCCAGCGCGCCTGGGGGAACTCGGCCGGCGCTCTCCCGTACACGGTTTTGGTGGATCGGGACGGCATTCTGCGTTGGCAGCACCTGGGGGAGGTCACGCGCGCCGAAATCGACCAGGTTCTGGATGATTTCCTCTGAATCCGGTTATTCGAGGCACGATTTTTGGTCGTCAAAGTGTAGCCATCACGCGCCATACGGCACCGAACGTGTGGACATTCCTGCTCCGCTGCTGCAAAATCCGCGTTTGCTCGGGAAACGGAGGACGCCGTGGTCCACGTTCTGGTACTGCACGGCCCCAATCTCAACTTGCTTGGAGGGCGAGAACCGCACATTTACGGTTCGACAACCCTTCCGGCCATTAATGACCAGCTGCAGGTTTTCGCCCGGCACTGCGCGCTGCGCCTGAGTGTTTTCCAGACGAACGCCGAGCATGAGCTGGTGGAGCGCATCCATTCAGCGCCTCGGGATGACGTGGACTGGATTGTGATCAATCCGGCCGGGCTGACCCATACATCGGTCGTTCTTCGCGATGCCCTGGCCGCTGTGGCGTTGCCGTTTATCGAGGTGCACTTGAGCAACCCCGACGGTCGGGAATCGTTTCGGCACCGCTCTTATCTGGCTGATCTGGCCCAAGGCCGAATTGCCGGCTTTGGCGCCGATTCCTATCTGCTCGCCCTCCAGGCCATCGTCAATCGGGCCGATACAATCGACAATCAAAAGAAAAGTCAGTGAACCGTCCATGGATCTGAGAAAAATCAAAAAGCTGATCGAGCTGCTGGAAGAGTCGCAGCTCACCGAAATCGAGATCCACGAGGGTGAGGAATCCGTGCGCTTGACCCGGCAGGTGACTGCAGCGGTCACGCCGCCGCAGGTCGTCCAAATGCCGGCAACATCCGCAGCTGCAGCGCCTTCCGCTGAGCCGGCGACTCAGGTATCGTCTGCCGATGAAGAGCCCGATTTGCCGGCCGGCGAAGTGATTCGTTCGCCGATGGTCGGCACCTACTACGCCTCTCCCAACCCGGAGACCGCCCCTTTCGTCAAGGTCGGAAGCAAGGTGAGTGCCGGGGATACGCTGTGTCTGGTTGAGGCAATGAAGATGTTCAACCAGATCGAGGCCGAAATCAGTGGCGAGGTCGTCGCCGTGCTGGTCGAAGACGGTCAGCCGGTGGAGTACGACGAGCCCTTGTTTGTGATTCGCCAGTCTTGACTCGAGTCCCGCCCGTGCCTCCGTTCAAAAAGATTCTGATTGCCAACCGCGGCGAGATCGCGCTGCGCGTGCTGCGCGCCTGCCAGGCGATGAATATTCGTACTGTCGCCGTGCATTCGACCGTCGACCGCAATCTCAAGCATGTCGGCATGGCCGACGAATCGGTTTGCGTTGGTCCACCGCCGGCTGGCGAGAGCTACATGAACGTACCGGCGCTGATTGCGGCCATGGAGTTGACCGACGCCGAAGCCGTCCACCCCGGGTATGGCTTTCTGGCCGAGAACGCCGATTTTGCCGAGCGGGTAGAGGAATCGGGCTTTGTCTTCATCGGCCCGCGGGCAGAAACCATCCGGCTGATGGGAGACAAGGTTTCGGCCATCACCGCCATGCGCCAGTCCGGGGTGCCCTGCGTGCCTGGGTCCAACGGGCCACTGGACGAAGACGACGCACGCTCGGAGAGGCTGGCCAACGAAATCGGGTTTCCCGTCCTGGTCAAGGCCGCTGCCGGTGGCGGTGGACGCGGTATGAGGGTGGTCGAAAGCCCGAAGGACTTGATCAAGTCAATCGATTTGACTCGACAGGAGGCCAAGGCCGGGTTCGGCGATGCCACGGTCTACATGGAAAAGTATCTGACCAATCCGCGTCATATCGAGATTCAGGTGATGGCCGATGCGCACGGCAACGTCGTGCACCTGGGCGAGCGTGATTGCTCGATGCAGCGTCGGCACCAGAAGGTGATCGAGGAGGCGCCGGCTCCGGGCATCACCCCAGAGCAGCGGGCGCACATCGGGGAGATCTGTACCGAGGCCTGCCGCCGCATCGGCTATCTCGGCGCCGGCACTTTTGAATTCCTTTACGAGAACGGGGAGTTCTTTTTCATCGAAATGAACACCCGCATCCAGGTCGAGCACCCGGTCTCGGAGTGCATCACCGGGATTGACCTGATCCGCGCCCAGATCCTGGTCGCGGCCGGGGAGCGCCTGCCGTTCGGCCAGGACGATATCCGTTTCAGCGGTCACGCCATTGAATGCCGCATCAACGCCGAAGATCCTGAGACTTTCATTCCCCGACCCGGTACGGTGGAGGCCTTCCATGCGCCCGGCGGACCCGGCATCCGGGTCGATTCCCACCTGTACGATGGGTACCGCATACCGCCGAATTACGACTCCATGATCGGGAAGTTGATTGCCCATGCCGAGTCGCGGGAGGCGGCCCTGGCCCGCCTGCGGGTAGCGCTCGAGGAAATGGTGCTACGCGGTGTGGTCACCAACGTGGCGCTGCATCAGCGTTTGCTGGCTGATTCCGGCTTCATCAGCGGCGGCTGCAATATTCATTACCTGGAAAAACTGCTCAAAAAGAGCGAGTCCTGAGACTCGCTCCGAATCCGGCTCTGAACCGATGGACGATTTCAGTCCTTCGACGGTGGTTCAGCGCGGCGGGTTACTGGCAGGGCGCCAAAGGCGACATGGGCGACCAGATGACCCAGGCGATCAAGGTCCGGCACGATCACCTGGCGTTCTTCATTCAGAATCACCTGTCCGGCGACGGCCAGAGGCTTGTTGCTGGAGGCGACTTCCACCAGATCGCTGGCGGTCACCGTGGTCAGGTGCGGGAATCCCTGGGTCAGCAGGGCGAAGTAGGGCATGCGTGCATTACCGATCAGGGATTTGGTGATGCATACGCGTGCCGACTCGGTGCTTTCCTCCTCGGCCACCTCGCTGAGAACGGCAAAACTGATCAGCGGAACCTGCCAACC
The DNA here is from genome assembly GCA_964623655.1 of uncultured Wenzhouxiangella sp. Lineage (GTDB taxonomy): Bacteria > Pseudomonadota > Gammaproteobacteria > Xanthomonadales > Wenzhouxiangellaceae > Wenzhouxiangella. The sequence goes on along the minus strand of CAZUTZ010000016.1, from coordinate 10,571 downwards.
CTGCCACAGCAGGTTGCCCAGCATCCACGGAGGCGTGTTGCTGATGGGCTGTGGTTCGGAGTAATTGATGACCTCCGCGACCGTGGCGTTGGGGATCAGGATTTCCAGATCAGTCAGCGGGATGATGACGCTGCGGATTTCAGCATCGCTCATGTGGATTCTCCAGCGCGGCGCTTTTCGAGCTGGGCGGCAATACGATTCGTCAGATTCGTTTCGTTGTAGGGCTTGGTCATATAGTCATCAACGCCGATCTGCATGGCCCGATCCCGATGTTTTTCGCCGCTGCGCGAGGTGATCATGATCATCGGAATGTGCTTCAGCCTGCGATCGTTGCGAATGTGTGAAGCCAGCTGATAACCATCCATGCGTGGCATCTCGATGTCGAGCAGAATCAGGTCCGGAATGCGATCGACCAGTGCCTCGACCGCGTCGAGGCCATCTCGGGCGGTGAGGACTTCGTAGCCGTTCTGCTCGAGTACGCGTGCGGTTACTCGACGAACGGTGATGGAGTCGTCGACCACCATGATCAGTGGCGTGCGCTTGGTTTCGGGTTGTTCGTCGGCGTCGGACACTCGGCCCGCTCCAGGCACGAGTCCTCTGGCGAATGCTCGTCGAATCAGCGGGCCCATATCCAGAATGGGAATGACCTGCCCGTCACCGGCGATCGTCGCGCCGAGGATGCCGGGGATGGAGCTGATCTGAGGCCCAACGGGTTTGATCACGATTTCGCGATGGCCCAGGAGTTCAGAGACTTTCAGGCCAGCCCGCTGATCACCGACCTCGATCATCAGCAAGTTGAGCGTGCCGCTCTGCGGCTCCTCGAGTTCGAAGTCCAGTTGCGGTTCGAGTTCCAGCAGCGGGAAGCGTTGGCCGGCATAATCACGCGCAGGCTCCTCCTCTTCAAGGTGCTCAAGCCACTCCTGCGCCGGCAGGCGGACCACGCCACGAATGACCTGGAGTGGGATCGTGAACTCGCGGTCGCCGGCGCGAACATGAATGGCCTGAAGGACCGTGAGCGACAGAGGGATGCGAATCGTGAAAGTGATGCCACGACCTTCGGTGTTATCAATCAGGATGCTGCCGCCGATCTGGCGTACGGAGTCTGCGACCACGTTCATGCCGATACCACGTCCGGCCAGTTCGCTGACTTGGTCGATGGTGGTCAGACCTGAAGCAAATATCAGCTTGGCGAGCTCATCCTGACTGAGAGATGCACCGGCTGCGATCAGATTTCGCTCGATCGCGCGTTGCCGAATCTGTTCGAGGTCCAGTCCGCGACCGTCGTCACTGACTCGAATCACCAGCTCGGTTGCCTCGCGACCGACAGCGATTCTGATTTTCCCGACCGGATCCTTGCCCGCCTGCCTCCGGGATTCAGCCGGCTCGATGCCGTGGCTGACAGCGTTGCGCAACAAATGCTCGATGGGTGCCGTCATGCGATCCAGCACGTTGCGGTCCAGCTCGCCTTCGCCCTCCAGCTCCACGTCGAGCTGAACCTGCCTTTCCATTTCTCGAGCGGCGTTGCGCACGACCCTTCTGAAGCGTGGCAGCAAGGTGGTAAACGACACCATGCGAGCCTGCATCAGGCCTTCCTGCAGTTCGGTGTTGACCCGGGATTGCTGCAACAACAACGTTTCCGACTGACGCGCGCCCTCATCCAGCAATCCGGTAAGACTGGTCAAGTCGTTCACCGACTCGGCCAGTGCCCGTGACAGCTGCTGGATGGTTGAATAGCGGTCCAACTCCAGCGGATCGAAATCGCCTTCGGCGGGGCCGTGTTCGCGTTCGAAACGCGCCAGGATTTGCGCTTCGGTTTCGATTTCAAGCTTGCGCAACTGGTTGCGCAGGCGCGCCACGGTTTCGTCAACTTCGTTGATGTTGCCCCGAATTTGCGTCAGACGCTGTTCCAGGCGGGACCGGAAGATGCTGACTTCGCCGGCCTGGTTGACCAGATCATCGATGAGGTTGGCGCCGACTCTGAGGCTTTCCGTGCGATGGCTGGCCTCGGGTTCTTCTTGAACGATGCTGGTCTCGACGTCCTCGATGGCCAGCGTTGACGCCTCTCCGATTTCTGCAACTTGCTCGGCAAACAAGTCATCAAGCGTTTTGATTGGCAAATCAGCCCGCCTGAGAACGGCGTCGACCATGTCATTGAGATGATCGCAGCCGGCTTCCAGAGCGTTGATACGCTCATCGCTGGCCTCTTGACGGCCCGCTGCGATATTTTCGAGCAACTCCTCCATGGCGTGCGCAATTTGACCAATCGGCTCCAATCCGACCATGCGCGCACTGCCCTTGAGCGTATGCAGGTCACGCTGAAGGGCAAAAACAACATTCTTGTCTTCGACAGACTCCTGCCATTGCTGCAGCAGTTCATCACTGTGCTCCAGGATCTCCGTGGCCTCTTCAAGGAAGGCGTCGAGTAGCTCCTCGTCGAGATCAGCGTAAGCAATCCGGCGGCTGTCGCCTGAGGACGGGATTCCTGCTTCTGACCGAGAGCCTGGCTCCGTACCAATGTCGTGCTCCGCCCCGTCTTCAGTCAACGGCTTTTCCGGGTCCGGCAGCTCAGCGGTCGGCTCAAGGAAGACGTCAGGTTCGACTGCTTTGTCCGCTGTCGGCGCTGGAGCGGCTTGGCGCTCAGATTCCGAGGCACGCTCGGTACCGGTTTCAAGCCAGGCTTTGGGCGCGGATTCTGCTTCGGGCTTCGGCTCGGCTTCCGGGTCGGGTTTGGCTTCGGTTTCGCCGCGGAATTCAGGGCTTGCTTCGGGTTCCGGATCTGATACGACCTCGGTCGGCGGTGCATTATCGCGCTTCAGAGCATTGGGCAAGCTAAAGAAGCGACTGACCAGATCGATGATCGAGCGCGATTGGTCAGGCGGGATCTCGCTGCTGAATTGCTCCACCTCGCCTGGACCGGTGTCGATGGCCGGAGCATCGGTGCTGAAGTCGGCCGATTCGCCCATGCGTTTTTGATGGGCGCGCTCGTGGAGTTCCGAAAGCTGCTGACCCAGCGCAGCGGTCTGGAAGCGTTCATCTGGAACGGGCTTCAGTTCAAGACGATCGAGGCGATTCTTGAAAAGCGCCACGCACTCTTCGATGGCGCTTTGACCTTCGCTGGAAGGGGCGGCATGACACAGCGCCAATTCGTCGAGGTAGGACTCGAGAATTTGCGTAGTCTCGGACTCGTCGCCGATCGGCGCCATGCGCATGGTGCCCTTGATGGTGTGGACGGCGCGAACCAGTTCTTTTTCGATCTGACCCGGAACCCCCCACGCGTTGGCGTCGTCTACCCAGGTTGTCAGGGTGTCGAGGTGGTCCGACAGCTCCTTGGTCATCAGTTCAACCAGCGTATCGTCCAGCTCGGCCATTTCGCTTGGTCTCGGCGGGTCGACGACGGCTCGTCCTTCGGCCATGTCGGCGGCTTGCTGCGCCAGCCGCTGACATGCGTCTGTGTCCAGCTCGCCGGGACCAGTCGCGGCGAAGCGGGTGCGCAGGCTGGGCAGGGCAGCTATGCCCGCGCCGAGCAATTCCTCCAAGTCATCGTCAACCGTGAGATCACCGTCGATGTGGCGATTCAGCAAATGCTCGAACTTCCAGCTGAATTCCGCGATTTCTTCGGCGCCGGCCATGCGACCGGACCCTTTGAGGGAATGAAAGGATCGGCGAATCGACCCGAGTAATTCCAGGTTCCCGGGCCTCGACTTCCAGTCGGCCAAAAGCTTGCCCAGTGTCGTGAGTTCGTGGTCAAATTCTTCCAGAAAGATTTCAGCGATATCGAAGTCTTCATCGGCCTCGGAAGACAGCGCAGGGGCCTCCCCGGCTTCTTTCTGCGGCTCATCCTCGGAGCTTTCACGCGTTGTTTCGGCTGGGGCTTCTTCGGCTTCGGCTGGCGCATTGAATGCGTGACCTTCTTCGCTCTCAGTTTCCTCGCCAAGGATTTCCGATGGTTCTTCGCTGATCTTGTCCGGCAAGTCTGGTTCGCCGTCGATCTCTGCGTCGAAGCTTCCCGCTATCTGGGCATCATCAGCCGCAGTGGTGCGGTCATCGTCATCCAGTTTTAATGAATCTTCGGCGGTTGGCTCGGGCTCCAGATCGGAAGGCTCCAGATCGGCAGGCTCCAGATCGGCAGGCTCCAGATCGGCAGGCTCCAGATCGGCAGGCTCCAGA
>CAZUTZ010000016.1:0-6304 GCA_964623655.1 uncultured Wenzhouxiangella sp. | reverse complement strand
TCGGCGAGCTCCAGATCGGCCGGATCTGAGGGCTCGCTGCGCTGCGCTTCTGCTTCCGGAGCTTGAGGTGCGTCGGCCTTCGCCTCCGTTGTGTCAAGGTAGCCCAGCATTCTGAGATCACGTTGCGCCTGCATGATCGGCGCAAACGCTGATGTCTCTCCACCATCGGTCAAGTCTTGGAGGTGGAGCTCGATTGCAGTCAGCGTCTCCGCGAGTACGGTGGTCGCTGTTGGGTCTGGTTGATAAGAGTCACCCATGAACTCGGCTTCAACGACCTGCCCGGCTGCGTCGAGCAAATCGGCCACCACACTGATTTCAGCCACCCGCAGGGCGCTGGAGATACGGGAGAGAAGCTGGCGGGCGTCAGTTGCGGCCTCGCGTCCGGTTTTGTTTCGTGACAGCGTATCCAGCAGGTGCTGAACGTGGGCTAGATCTTCCTTGCATTCCTGCGAGAGTTGATGGAGGATGCGCCGATATTCCGAGGCTGGCAGCAAAGTGCCCGGTAGGTCTGCTTCGTCATCGGGATCCTCACGCATCAGTGCGGCTGAAAGGAATCCATCGCTGAGTCCGGATTCAGCGACGATGAGTTCGCGTGCGATTTGCAGGAGTACCGGATCGTCAGTGCCGGTGCCGACGTCGGCCAGGCGATCAGCTTGATTCTCTATCCGCTTGCCGAGTTTATGAAGCCCGATCATTCCCAGGCTTTCACCCACTGAACGCAAAAGCTCGCGCTGCTGTTCCAGAACGGCGGGATCGCGATCACTCTCGAGCTGAGAGCCCAGCACCTCCTTGATCCGGGTCAGGTCCTCTTTAGCGGCTCCTGTGACGGCCTGGAAAAGTTCTCGGCTCTGTCCGGCCAGGAAAATTGAAGCCTCCATTTCGGGGGCGGCCAGCGCGCTGTCGAAGTCGAAAGCTTCTCTCAAAGCTTTTGTCTGGGGTGTGTCGCTCTGGGCCATGGCGACCAGGTACAGCACGGCTCGAACGGCGCTGTTGGCACGAGCGTCGATGGCTAATTCGTCCGCCTCGCTGCAGACTTCTTTGAGCAAATTGTCGAGGCGAGAAAAATGACGCGAAATGTCGGGACTGAATTTGTATTGATCGACCTGGATCAGTTCCGCCAGCCCCGCCAGTGCCCAGGCCATACGGCGAACCCCGTTGGGCAGCAGGGGATGATTACGGATTTGCAGCAAAACCCGAGTTAAATCTGATAGAGCCTCGTCGGACTGGAGCTTGAGATAGTCCCGCAAAGCGGCCTGAAAATCCCGTCGTAGTTGGGAAAATCCAATCGATCCGTCGGCTGCCTCCGGCGGCGGACGGATGTCGCTGAGCTCGACCGGGAAAAACTCCGCCTTGTCCAGGGCTTTCTGACCCGCGGTTACGCGCAAGTCGTTGATGACAGGGAGGATCAGGCCGATCTGGTCCGATTCGCTGGATTCTATGTAATCCAGATAGTCGGGCAGAATAGCGGTGGCCTCAAGAACCGTCTGAACGGCCTCCTTGTGCTCGGTGGTGTCGTTTTTCAGCGCTAGCAATGCATCCTGCATTGCTTTAGCCATCAGCTGTCCGCTTTCGAAGTTGAGGACGGAAAGACTGCCGTGGACTTTTTCGCAGTCCTCAATGGCCTGTTGCAGCAGCCCATCACGCTGTTCGGAGTCTTCGTCAGCCCAGGTTTCCAGCGCTTGACGGACCTGAACGCAGAGTTCATCCAGCATGGGCCGGGTCCATTCAAGTGACTGTCTGTTGAGCGAAGAGTGATTCATTAGGTCAGCTTCCGGGCACCTGCGAGAGGATCGATTTCACCGTCTTAACGCGCAGCTTCCCCGCGCTCATCTTCTTCAGGGAGTTTGAAGTCGGCCACCGATTCACGCAGCTCGCGAACCAATTCGGCCAGGTTGGCAACCGAGCGCGCCGTCTGACCGGTACCCTCGGTGGTCTGGACCGAGATATCGCGAATACTGTTCATCATCTGGGCAATGCGCGTGGCGTTGCGTGACTCGTCCTGTGCCTGGCGCGAGATGTTCTGAATCAGGCCGGCCAGATCGTTGGATACGCGCTCGATCGACTCGAGCGCATCACCCGCGTCTTCGGCCAGCCGCGCCCCGGAGACGACCTGCGATGTTGTGGTCTCCATGGAATTGACGGCCTCTGCGGTGTCGGACTGAATGGTTTGAACCAGCGCTTCAATCCGACGCGTTGCATCGGTCGCGCGCTCAGCCAGGCGCTGCACCTCGTCGGCGACCACGGCAAAGCCGCGCCCGGCGCCGCCGGCGGAGGCGGCCTGGATCGCCGCATTCAGCGCCAGTACGTTGGTCTGCTCCGAAAGACTGTTGATCAACTCGACAATGTCGCCAATCTCCTGGGAAGACTCGCCCAGTCGTTTGATCCGCTTGGAGGTTTCCTGGATCTGATTGCGGATGTTGTCCATGCCTGAAATGGTCTGCCGAACCATGTCGGCGCCGCGATTGGCGATTTCCACGGAATTCTGGGCAACATCGGCAGACTCGCTGGATCGCTGCGCCATCTGATCGAACGAGCGCGCCATGTTGTTGATGGTTTCAGTCGCCTCACGAATCTCCCCGGCCTGGTGTTCACTGGCCTCAGCCAGCTGCATCGTCGTGGCGCGGGTTTCTTGGCCTTGCGCAGCCACTTTTTGCGCGGTTGCGTTGACTCCAGCGACCAGGTCGCGCAGGGCTTCGACTGCATAGTTGACCGAGTCCGCGATTGCCCCGGTTACGTCTTCGGTGACGGTCGCCTGTACGGTCAGGTCACCGTCGGCCAGTGATCCCATTTCATCGAGCAGGCGCAGAATCGCGTCCTGGTTGCGCTGATTGATTTCCGCCGTCATCCGGGCATTACGGCTCTGCGCGCGATACGCGCTCAAGCCGGCCAGAATCAACATGGCCAGCGCGATGGCAGCCAGAATGACGCCCACCAGCAGTGACGGCCAGATCTGGTCCTCTCCCAGCCGTCCGTACTCGTCGGCCAAAGTTGCAGCCTGGTCGGTCAAGCCGTCGGCGTCAAAGATGACCTCTTCAGCGGCGGCTCGAATCTCGAACAGGTCGGTGGATGCCGTCAGAATCGCATTGGCGTTGGTCTCGACCTCGCGCAGATGACCAATGGCTTCGTTGACGATCACCCGCACGGCGTCGTCCTCCACGCGCTGGATGTCCAGCGTGTCGTCGCCATCTCGAAATCCTCTCACGACGCGTCCGACTAATCCCAGATCGCGACTGAGTGCGTCGGCGGCGGTCATGATCTCCACGCCGCCGGCAGTGATGTCACCGGCGTTGCGCTGCAGACGGTCGATCAAAGCAAGCTGCCGCGTCGCGATGTAGATTTCGTCGGAAGAAGCCTGAGTCTCCATCAGTGCCTGCGCCAGACGATCCGATGCTGCCTGGAGCATTGGCAGGGAGCGGCGGAAGTCCGCGTTCAGGTCGGAAAATTCAAACAGCAAATCGGTGCGGTTCAGTATCGTGTCCGCATTTGCATCGATGCGGCGCCAAATGTCTTCCAGCGTTGACAGACTGGCGTTGACCGCCGCCGGGCTGGGCGGCAGATCTGTCGCAGGATCTCCGTCTCGAAGCGTCGTAACGGCGCGGTTGAGTTCCTGACGAGTCGAATCGAATTCGTCCAGCGCGTCGAAATCCCCGATGGCTGCTCCGCTCGCCAGACTGGGCAACTGCTGCGCGCGGACCTGCAGCTCGGTGGTCAAGGCCAGATACTGCGCCTGCTGCTCGTTGCGTTCGTTAAGGAGAAAGAAATTGTAGGCGCCGATTCCGAGAACGACGAGCAACGCGAGGAAAAGCAAGACCTGCGTTGGTGTGGCTTTCTGGGTTGTCCCTGTTCTAACAGCATTACTCATGCCATTTCCTCAGTCCTGCTTGTTATTGATAGGCTGGTTATTTGCCGGCGAGCATTGCTGGCTGCTGGCCGGACGAATTATTCGTCGCGCGCGCCGTTCATGAATTCCGCCGATTTTTCCAGCGTTGCCATCTGAAGTACACCCCATCGGGTGTCTCCCGCGGAGAAAGTATGCGACACCAGGCCCTCCATCGCGGTACCTTCCCAGTCCGACGCGCCTTCGGCATCGTCGGTGTGAAAGTGTCTCTGGCCAAAGACTTCATCAACGACCAGACCTGCCAGGCGATCGTGAAAACGGGTGAGCAGAAGTCTGGTGCGTGCCGTCACCGGCGTACGCGTCCTGAACAGATACCAACCCAGATCGACAACGGGTGCCAGATTGCCGCGCACGTTGGCAACGCCGAGTAGCCAGTTTTTGCTGCCCGGCAGCGTCGTGTAGGGCGGGAAGGCGATGACCTCCTCAACCCGGTCGATGCGACAACAAAGGCGATATTCATTCAGACGAAAGGCGACTCCGGTCCAGTTGCTGGTTCTTTGTTGCCGCGCTCTTTCGCCGGCATCATGTTCGAGGCTGCGGCGCTCGAAAGACCGCATTTTTTCGAACAAGCCACCGGTGGCCCGGTTGGTGGATGCGGGAATCGTGGTCGCCATTACGGAATCTCCGGCTGGTTTACCGATCCTGGATTCACGCCACTTCGCGAGCGCGCAACTGATCGCGAACGGCGTCGAGCAACTCGTCGCGGGTAAAGGGTTTGGTCAGATATTGATCCGAACCGACGATGCGCCCCCGCGCTTTGTCAAACAAACCATCCTTGCTGGTCAGCATGATCACGGGAACGTGGCGAAAACGACTGTTGTTTTTGATGATGGCGCAAGTCTGATATCCATCCAGACGGGGCATCATGATGTCAACGAAGATCAACGCCGGCTCATGCCGATGAATCAGGGCCAGCGCTTCGAATCCGTCAGTGGCGGTGATTACTTCACAGCCTTCGTTATTGAGCATGGTCTCGGCTGAACGTCGGATCGTTCGACTGTCGTCGATCAACATGACCTTCAGTCCTCTGAGACTGGTTTGGGCGCCTGACTGACTATTTCCGTTGTTTTCCGACATAAGCGAGGATTGTCAAAATGCGATTGTCGCCCCTATTACAATGAGCCTAGGTTAGTCGATCTTGGCCGGTTTTGCCAAGTCAGTGCAATTGTGGCCGGGAACCATCTGGTTTGACTCGCCTTTTCACCGGTTCAGTCGCGTCAACTCTTAAGCCTGAGCACACTTTTCCCCGGAGAATCCGAAATGCGTCGCAATCTCGTTATGGTGATGGACGACATTGCCAGAATCCAGATCAAAAAAGACACGACTTTTGCGCTGCTGCTGGAGGCGCAACGGCGCGGTTACCGGCTTCTTTATCTCAACGAATCGGACCTGTTCATGGACCAAAGCGGTCCCGGCGCAAGCGCGAGACCGCTTGCCGTTCGGGAAGACAAGAGCGGATGGTTTGATCTCGGCGACCGTTTCCGCCATTACTTTGGCGTTGAGGATCTGGTCATGATGCGGGCCGACCCGCCCGTGGATTCTGATTATCTGCACGCGACTTACCTGCTGGATCTGGCCGAAGCGGCAGGCGCGCTGGTGATCAATCGTCCCAGTGCCCTGCGTGATTTCAACGAAAAGCTGGCCATTGGACGATTTCCGGAGTTGATTCCGCCGACGCTGGTCAGCGCCGACCATCGACAGATTCGGGAATTTGTCAGGCAGCAAGGCAAGGCCGTGCTCAAGCCGCTTGACGGCATGGGCGGCAAGGGCATTTTTCTGGCCACCGCCGAGGATCCCAATCTCAACAGCATGCTCGAGACGCTGACCGGCGGCGAGCGGCAGCCGGCAATGATCCAGGCCTTTTTGCCGCAGATCAGCGAGGGCGACAAGCGCGTTCTAGTGATCAACGGTCGTCCCTTGGATTACGTTCTGGCTCGTATTCCAGGGGCGGAGGATTTTCGCGGCAATCTGGCCCGTGGTGGACGCGGTGAAGGGCGCCCTCTGAGTGCCGGGGATCGCGCAATCGCTGAAGCCGTCGCACCGATGCTGGTCGAGGCGGGTATCGTCCTGGCCGGGTTGGATGTGATCGGCGATCGTTTGACCGAAATCAACGTGACCAGCCCCACCTGTGTGCGGGAACTCGATGCCCAGTTCGGACTCAACATTGCCGGAGAGTTGTTTGATTCCATCGACCCATGACTCAGGCCGGGCAACCAACATGGTCGTCAAAAGACCCATCGTCAAGTCGCTTGGCAAACCAGACCTCGACTAGCGGCGACTCGCTGGCGCTGGCCCTGGCCGTTGCGGCCGGGATTCACGTTGCCCTGATTGGCCTGGTGCACTTCGAATTTCTGACCGATCGAATTTCCTCCGAGGCGCCCAGCCTGGATGTGATGCTGGTAGATT
>CAZUTZ010000015.1:4942-17530 GCA_964623655.1 uncultured Wenzhouxiangella sp. | reverse complement strand
ACCGAGCAAACCCTAAAGAAACCGATCCACCAAAACCGCGCCCCAGACCAGCCCCGCCAGCAGCATCAAGGTCAGGGTTAGCGCCGAGCCGGCGTCCTTGGCTTTGCCCGACAGCGGATGGTGCTCGGGTCCGATGCGGTCGACCACGGCTTCAATAGCCGAGTTGACCAGTTCCCCGGCCAGCACCAGAATCCAGATTCCGACCAGCAGCGCGAACTGAGTCCAGCTTTCGGCCAGCCACACGGCCAGCGGCAGCAGCACGACGAGTGCAGTTACCTGAGCGCGAAACGCCGCCTCGTCGCGAAATACCGTGCGGTAACCGGCCAGCGAATTGCGGGTGGCGAAAACCCAGCGCTTGAGTTCATTGCGCGGGGTGCCGGGTTTGCTCACGCGGCGATGCCGTAGGCGTCCAGCAATGGCTCCAGGCGCGCCTCACGACCGCGGAAAGCCTGCCAGGACTCCGCCATGGGCCGGCTGGCGCCCACCGACAGGATCTCGCGTGCCAGGCGTTCGCCGGCCTTGCGGCTGAACAGGCCTTCGTCTTCGAACACTTCGAAGGCATCGCGCGCCAGGCGCTCGGCCCAGAGATAGCTGTAATAGCCGGCCGCATAGCCGCCATCGAACAGGTGCGAGAAACTCATCAGGAAGCGGTTTTCTTCGATCGTCGGCGTGACCGCAATCTCGTCGTGCACCTCCCGCATGACGGTCAGCGGATCGCGGTCCGGCCCGCTGTGCAGGCGTAGATCGGTCAGGGCGAACTGGATCTGGCGCAGCAGGGCCAGAGCGCCCTGGAACTGGCGGTCGGCCTTGAGTGCGGCCAGCCAGTCGCGCGGCAGCGACTCACCGGTCTCAACGTGGCGGGCGTAGCGGTCCAGGCTGCGCTCGGCCCAGGCCCAGCCTTCCATGAGCTGGCTGGGCAGCTCGACGGCATCCCACTCCACGCCGCTGATGCCGCCGACGCCGGGCAGGTCGATGCGGGTCAGCAGATGGTGCAGGCAGTGGCCGAATTCATGGAACAGCGTGACCACATCGTCGTGGGTCAACAGACTGGGTTGGTCTGCTGCCGGCGGGGCGAAGTTGCAGGTCAGATAGGCGACCGGCTGCTGATGGTGCTCGCCGATCTTCAAGCGCGCGCGGCATTCGCCCATCCAGGCGCCGCCGGACTTGCGCGCCCGGGAATACAAGTCCAGGAACATGCCGGCCACGGGCTCGCCGTCGGCGTTCAGTACCTGGAAATAGCGGACGTCCGGATGCCAGGTCTCGACGCTCTCGTCGTCGACGAACTGCAGGCCGAACAGATCGCGGGCGACCAGAAACAAGCCGTCGAAAACGCGGCCGAGCTCGAACCAGGGCTTGAGCTTTTCCTCGTTGATGCCGAGGGTCTTCTCGCGCAGTTTTTCGGTGTAATAGGCCAGATCCCACGGGGCCAGCGGGGTCTCGGCGCCCAGTTCTGCGGCAAATTCGTTCAGGCTTTTTAGCTGGTCTTCGGCCTGGCTCCGCGCCCTGGCAGCAAGGTCCAGCAGGAAACGCTCGACCGATTCCGGGCTGTCGGCCATGCGCTTGGCCAGGCGCAGTTCGGCGTGGCTGGCGTAGTCCAGCAGCCGGGCCTGTTCGTGGCGCAGGGCCAGCATTTCCGACACCAGCGGCGAATTGTCGAACTTCCCGCCTTGCGGCCCGGTCTCGGAGGCGCGGGTGGCGTAGGCGCGATGAAAGCGCTCGCGCAGGTCCCGGTCGTCGGCATAGGTGATGATGGCGCGGTAGGCCGGAAAGCTCAGGTCGGCCAGCCAGCCGCTTTTGCCGGCCCGTTCGGCCATGCCGGCCAGCAGATCAAGCTCGCCCTGCGGCAGCCCGGCCAGGGCTTCGGCCGAATCGAAGTGCTCGGTAAAAGCTTCGGTGGCGTCGAGGACGTGGTTGCCGAACTGGTTGCCAAGCTCTGACAGGCGCAGATTGATTTCGGCAAAGCGCTTCCGCTGCGGCTCGGGCAGGGCGACGCCGCTCAAGCGAAAGTCCAGCAATTCGTGTTCGATGGTCGCGCGCAGCGCCGCCGACTGCTCGGCCAGGTCCGGCCGCTCGGCCAGGGCCTGATAGGCCTCAAACAGCGCCCGGTTCTGGCCGCGTTCGGTGTAGAAGCGGGTCAGCGGCTCGAGGCAGGCCTTGTAGGCTTCCCGCCATTCCGGCGTGTTGCACACGCTGTGCAGGTGCGAAATCGTCGACCAGGTCGCGCCCAGCGCGTTGTCGGCCAGGGATTCGGCTTCAACGATGTCGGCGTAGTCGGGCGACTGATCGCTGCCGGCAATGTCTTCCAGCAGCTGGCGATATTCGGCCAGGCGATGTTCGACGGCGGGCAGGGCGTGTTCGGCCTGGATTTCGGCAAAGCGGGGCAGACCCGCGGCGAGCAGCGGATTGGATTCGATTGAACTCATAGGAATTTTTAAGCGGATTCGGCGATGCGGACTCGTTCGGGTTCGTCGGCCAGTTCCTCGAGCAGGTCTTCCATGCGCTCGAAGGCCTCTGCCAGATCTTCGGCTTCCGGCAGCAGCGTAAGCCGGAAGTGGTGACGATCGCGAATATTGAAGCTGGAGCCGGGCACGATGAGGATGTGCTTTTGTTCCAGCAGTTCGGCGGCGAAGCGATGGTCGTCAAAGCCCGGAAGCACATCCGGCTTGACCGACGGGAAGGCGTACATCGCGCCCATGGGATTGACCAGATCGAGAAAACGGCTCTTCGCGCAGGCCTCGATCACTGCCTGACGCGATTCGTGCAGCCGCCCGCCGGGGGCGACCAGATCGGCAATCGACTGGTAGCCGCCCAGGGCCGTTTGCACGGCCCACTGGCCGGGCACGTTGGCTGACAGCCTCAGGGCGGCCAGCTTTTCGACCGCCAGCATGTAGTCTTCGGCCCGCTCCAGCGCGCCGGTAAAGACCGCCCAGCCGACCCGCCAGCCGCAGGCGCGGTAGACCTTGGACAAGCCGCCGAAGCTCACGCACAGGGTGTCTTCGGCCAGTGGGGCCATGGGCACGAAGCGCGCCTCGTCGTAGCAGATCGAGTCGTAGATTTCGTCACTGAACAGGATCAGGTTGTGTTCGGCGGCCAGGTCGGCCAGCGCCTGCAACACCGACTCCGGGTAGACCGCGCCGGTCGGATTGTTGGGGTTGATGACCACCAGCGCGCGCGTTTTCGGCGTGATCATGGCGCGGATGGCTTCAACGTCGGGCTGGAACTGCTGTTCGGCCGGGCAGGGATAGTGCACGGCCTTGCCGCCGTTCAGAACCACCGCTGCGGTCCACAGCGGATAGTCGGGCGCGGGTATGAGCACCTCGTCGCCGGATTCGAGCAGCGAGCGCAGGACCAGGTCCACCAGTTCGGAGACGCCGTTGCCGATCATGACCTGATCGAAACGGGTGTCGGTAAGTCCTCGTGCCTGGAACTGCATGGCAACGGATTCGCGCGCCGGGAAAATGCCGGTCTGCGGGCCGTAGGGTTCGCTGTATTTGAGGTTTCGGACCACCGCCCGGCGCATGGTCTCGGGCGTTCGCAGGCCGAAGGCGCCGGGGTTGCCGATGTTGAGATGAAGGACGTCATTGCCCTCCTGCTCCAATTCGCGGGCACGGCGAGCCAACGCACCGCGAATCTCGTAGCGCACCTGGTCGATGCGGCTGGAAGGTTTGAAAGACTGAAACATGGGCGAAGGATAGCGAATTTCGCACTTGACGGCGAATGGTTCATCGTTTTGTCAAGTAATCCTCACCGGATCTTCGCGCAAATCGCATGGTTTGTTGACAACACGCGCTTAGCTTCAGGTTTCCCCCAAGCCCGTGGAGTTGCAAGAATGAAAGTAGAAAAAGCGTTTCGCGCAGTTCTGGTCGCCGGTCTGTCGCTGACCATGAGTGGAATGGTCTGGGCAGAAGCCCGGGTGCAAATCGTTCACGCCGCCCCTTTCGCCGATACCGTAGAGGGCACTTCAGTGACGGTGACGGCAAATGATGCGCCGGTGCTGGAAGACTTCGTGTTTCTCGATTTCACCGAGTATCTGGATTTGCCGGCCGGCGATTACGACCTGGCCGTGATCCCCACCGGAGCAACGGAGCCGGCCATCACCGCTTCAGTAACGCTGGAAAGCGGTGTTGACTACACCGTGCTGGCTGTCGGTGACGGCGTCAACCAGCCTCTGGAACTCTGGCCGCTGGTCGACGAGGTGCCGGCATTGCTCGATGACGAACTCGCTTTGAGAGTGGTCCATGCCGCGCCGTTTGCCGAAGACGAAGCCGACACCGAAGTCTCCATCCGGACCGCTGGTGGCGATGTGGTGGCCGATCTGGTGGGCGTGCCTTACTTCGCCCAGTCCGGCTTTTTTGCTGTTCCGGCCGGCAACTATGATCTCAAGGTCGCCAGCAATGACGGCCAGACCAACCTGATCGATCCGCTGGCGGTGGATCTGCCGGGTGGACTGGCGGTTACCGTCGTCGCGGTGGGTGACGGCCAGAACCAGCCGCTGGGCATTCTCGCCCTGCCGGTCGGTGAGCTGGAAACTCGCGCGCCGGTCGACACCAGCGTCACCGGCTTATGGGCCTCGGCCGCCGGCGGCAACGAGGGCTTTACTCTGGTGCCAATCCCGGCGCAAAACCGCCTGGTTGGTCAGGGTCATACCTACGCCCTGGATGGTTCCGGCGAGCCGTTCTGGATCTCCATCGACTCATGCTCGTCGGAAGTCGGCTCCAACGTGTGTCTGACGCCCGGGGGTTTCGATGGACGCGAGGCCTCTGCAGCCGTTTACGCGTTCATCGGCGGCGTGCCCGGCGGTGATCAGCCCGTGCCGGGTGAGCTCATCGGATTTATCGATTTCGAGTTCACCAGCTGCCTGACCGCGACTGCATCGCTGGAACTGGCCGACGGCACGGAAGTCAATTGGGACCTGAACCGCCTGACGGCGACCGTGCCCTGCACGCTGGACTGAAGCCTGCTTGTGGATGGACAAAGACAAAAGCCCGCGCCGGTCGCGGGCTTTCTTTGTCTGAAGACCTTTGTTCATTAACCTCCCCGGCGGGGTTCGCTGACCGGCGCCTCCGGGTGGCGGTCATGCTTGAATGTCGACGGCGGAATCCCGACAATATCGAAACAGGACCACATCAATCCGGATTTGATCAAAGCCATGACGCTAGACCCAGCATTGAAGTCTCGTATCGAGCAGCAGATTGCCTCCCACGACGTCTTTTTGTACATGAAGGGCACGCCGAAAATGCCCCAGTGCGGTTTTTCGGCCAAGACAGCCGGCATGCTCGACAGTCTGCTTGGCGGTAATTTCGCTTCTTTCAACGTGCTCGAAGACGAGTCCATTCGCGAGGGCATCAAGGTCTTCGGCAACTGGCCGACGATTCCGCAGCTCTACATCCGCGGTGAGCTGATCGGCGGCTGCGACATCATCACCGAGATGTTCAACGCCGGCGAGCTGCACGAGATGCTGGGCATGGAAAAGCCCGACCGCACGCCGCCGGAAATGGAGATCAGCGAAAAGGCGGCCGGCAAGATTCGCGAGTTTCTGGACGCCTATCCGGGCCAGCATCTGCACTTCAGCATTGGCGCCGACTGGGACGCCAACTTCAACATCGGTCCGCGCCAGGGCCATGAAATTGCCGCTGAAGCGGCCGGCATCACGATTCTGATGGACCTGGCCTCGGCCCAACGCGCAAAGGGCGCGAAGATCGACTGGGTCGAAACAGTCCAGGGCGAAGGCCTGAAACTGGATCTGCCAGGCGCGCCACCGCCGGTCAAGCAGATGACGCCGGCCGAGCTGCAGCAGCGCATGAACGGCGGCGAGCGTCTGATGGTGATCGACACGCGCTCGGAAGCCGATCGCAACCAGCAGCCGCTGGAATTTGCCCGTCCGCTGGACGCCGACTTGATGGCAGAACTCAAGCAGGCCGATCCCCATCTGCCGCTGGTGTTCGTCTGCGCAGTCGGCGTGTCCAGCCAGGCCGTGGCCGAGCACTATCGCAAGCAGGGCTTTGCCGAGGTCTACAACCTGCAGGGCGGTGTGCAGGCGCTGCTCAACTGAGCGGCGCTGAAAGCCTAGTCATTCCAGAGTAAACTCGGCCACCGCCGGGGCATGATCCGAGGGCCGCTCCAGCCGGCGCGGCTCTTTGTCGATATAACTGGTCGTGCAGCGTTCTTTCAGCGCATCCGAGCACAGCACCAGATCGATTCGCAGGCCCAGACCGCGCCGGAACATGGCGGCGCGGTAGTCCCACCACGAGTAGACCTTTTCGGCCTGGTCAAACAGCCGGAAACTGTCATGCAGCCCCAGGTTCAGCAAGCGCCCCAGCGCGTCGCGTTCGGGCGTCGAGCACAGAATCTTCTCGTGCCAGGCTTCCGGGTCGTACACGTCGCGATCGTCCGGCGCGATGTTGAAATCACCCATGACGACCAGCTTGTCGTGCTGCTCAAGCTCGGACTCGACCCAGCGGGTAACCGCTTCCAGCCAGCGCAGCTTGTAGTCGAACTTGTCGCTGCCCACTTCCTGGCCGTTGACCACGTACAGATTGATCACCCGCACGCCGTCGATGGTGGCGGCGATGACGCGCTTTTGCTCGTCTTCGAAATCCGGGATCGCGCTGACCGGTTCGGTCTGGGCGCCGGTCGAGATCAGGGCCACGCCGTTGTAGGTCGGCTGGCCGCTATAGCTGACCTGGTAGCCGATTTCAGCGAAGGCGTCGGCGGGGAACTTCTCGTCGACCAGCTTGGTTTCCTGCAGGCCCAGGACGTCCGGGCGCTGATGGTCCAGCCAGTCCAGTACCTGCGGCAGCCTGACCTTGAGCGAGTTGACGTTCCAGCTTGCGATCTTCATGGTTGTTCTTCTTGTTTCCTTGGCAGTGAGGCAGGTTGATCGACAAGACTAGCGCGAAACCTTGTGCCGGCGCTCAGTCCCAGTCCTCGTCTTCGTTATCCCAGCCGTAGTCGAAGGTGATTTCCTCGCCCTCGGCGATATCGCGGAGGGCGTAGAGTTCGGTGTCCCACCAGTCGGCGTTGGGATCGGCGGCGTGGTTGAGAAAACGCATTTCGTTGTCGCCGTCGATGCCCTCCCAGCGTCCGCGCTGCTCGTGCCACAGCCATAGCACGTGCATGCCGTTTTCCTGCGTGCGCCGGCCGCGGTAGGTGCCGATGTATTCATCCTTGGCAATCGGGCGGCGCGCAAACAAGCCGCGGCCGTGAATGGGTGAGGACCGGACCACGGCCCGCGGGTTTTTGTCGTAGCGGCGCCGGCGCGCTTTTTTCCTGCTGCCCGTCATGCCGGCTGCAGCCGCGCCGGGTCGCCGGCATGAACCAGCCCTGATTCGGCCGGCTTTCGCAGCGAATGCTCGGCCGCGAGTCGCCGGCCGGTCTGGGCGACCGCCGTCTGGCTGAGCGGATAGACATGGTGCAATTGACCGTTCTCGGCAATGGTCCAGGCGATCAGGCCGACAGCCGGATCGATTTGTTCGGTCAGCCCGTTGGCCGAGTCCGTCGGCCCGGCGTTTTGAGTCAGCACCTGCTGGTCTGCGTCCAGCGTCAGATCGCTGTCGTGCTCGATCTTCCATTTCAGCCCGTGGGCGTCGGCCAGTCCGGTGAGGGTACGAAAGGCGCGCTGCCATAGCGGATAATGCGCCGGCGTCTGATCGAAGCGGTCGAAGATCACAAAGTCGATTGCCAGGCGCTGTTTGTCGGCGATCCAGCGCGCGCGCAAGTCGGCCGGCAGCGGGAATTCGGCGTCGTCATCGGGCGCCAGCAGGACCTGCTCGATCACCGGCCAGAAGCCGGACAGGCCGGCCGTGTCCATTTGCACGTGCTGAAGGGCCAGCAGATCGTTGACCGTCAGAAGCTGGCCGTGCACGGATTCAGCGCCGCTGAACTGTTCCAGCAGGGCGCGCGCCGGCGGCGCGATGCTGCCCTGGTCAAACAGCTCGGCCTCCAGTCGTTGCGCCAGTTCAGGCCCTGCTTCTTCCGCGGCGGCCAGCATCAGGGCAATGCCGATGAAGCGGCCCTGGGGCGGTTGTTGCGGGGCTGTGAGTCGACGGTCCGGGAGTCTGCCCTGATGGGCACCCACCGACAGAATTTGCGAGCTCGTGCCCTGTTCGCGCACTACGGGTGCGGCCAGATCCGCCATGGCCGACCAGACCGGCAGCCCGGGGCGCAGCATCTCGGCGGGCTCGAGCAAACTGCCGCTGGCCACCAGCACGGTCTGGTCGACGCCGGGCACGGCGCGCGCCAGGTCTTCGGCCAGTGCGCCGGCCAGTTGCGCGGTCTGCTCGCGGTCAAGGATTCGGTCGGACACCGATTCCGGCTTGACCTCAAAACCCGCCAGCAGGCGGATATCATGGAAATTCGTTTTCATCGAATCGAGTCAGCCTTTCATTCCATGGCAGATTCCATGGCCAATCGTCGAAAAACAGGGGATGAGTGCGTGATGACCTGGCATCAATCCGCCTTCGCGGATCTGTCGTCCCGAATGCTGTACGCCATTCTAGCGGCGCGGGTCGAAGTCTTTGTGGTCGAGCAGGACTGTCCGTATCAGGATCTGGACGGGCTGGATGCGGCTTCGCTGCACTTGTGGGCGACTGACCGGGATGGGCGGGTGAGCGCCTATGCGCGCATCACGCCGCCCGGTTCGCGTTTTGCCGAGGCCTCGATCGGAAGGGTGTTGACGTGTCTGGATCAGCGCCGGACCGGCCTGGGTCGGGAACTGATGCAGCGGGCCATGACGCTGGCCGAGCAGCGATATCCGGATTCCGCGCTGCGGATTTCAGCCCAGCAGTACCTCGAGCGCTTCTATGCCGGTCTGGGGTTTGTGTTTGTGCGCGGGCCGTATCCGGAAGACGGCATTCCCCACGTGGAAATGCTCAGATCAAAACAGTGAGAAAGGCGAGCGTCGACCGCCGCCACCGCCGCCGCCGCGGCGCCGCCGCCGCATGCGGGCCAGCAGAGCCTGCTCGCGGGCCTTGAGGAAATCGCCTCGATCGAGCTCTGCCGGATCCATGCCGCGACGCTTGGCCTCCGAGGCGCGATACTTGACAAAGTCCTGGTAGGCCTCGATCTCCGGAGCCAGCTCGCGGCACAACAGCTCGATCATGATGGCGTCGTCCAGATAGCCCAGCCCGGGGACGTTATCCGGGATCAGATCTTCCGGGTTGTTGAAGTAGGCCAGCGCTGCCAGAACGCGGCCTTGCCCGACTTCCTTCATTCCCCAGCCCTCGTCTTCCAGCATGTCGATCAGCAAGTTGATCTTGCTCAGGCGACTGCGGATGTAGTCCGATCCGACCTTTTCATCCACTTCCTCCAGCAGTCTGCGGGCACCGCCGATGACCGCCTCGCGATCCAGATCGCGGGAACCTTGCATTGCGGTCTGGGCGAGGTAGCGAAAATGCTCGATGTCCTTGTCGGTCAGGTCGAGAGTAATACGTAGGCTCATGGATTCAGTGGTCCTTGAAGTCAATTGACGGCGGCTAGGTGGTCGACAGACTAGGCCCTGGGTCAGTCTGCGTCAATATGCCATCAGTTTAAGCGGCAATGACAAACAGTGCTACACAGCAGCCAAAGCCCAGCGTCCAGGTCAGCGAGCGCGCCAGCGACAGGTCGGCGATATAGCTGACGGCGTAGGCGACCCGGCTGGCAACGAAGGTGATGGCAAGCGTATCCACCCAGGGCTGCGAGGCGCCGGTCAGATGGGCGATGATGACGGCTGCGGCGAATAGCGGGAAGATCTCGAAGCTGTTCTGCTGTGCCCAAAGAGCGCGTTGCCGGTAGCCTTCAAAGGTCTTGTACCACTCGCGCGGCCGTCGATTGTCGAAGCCCTCGGCCCCCGCCTTGGCGACAAAGACCATGAAATAGGGCAGCACGGCGGCGATCAGGATGCACCAGAAAGCGATGGTCATTGCGACAAGCTCCGGATGGGTTGGGTCGAGGCGTGGATTACCTGAATCTCCCGGGCTGACCGGGAACGGGATGCAAATAGCCCGAGGCCTCGGTGGTCCGCGAGCGACCTCGTTCGTCGGTCAGATGCACCTGCATGGACCAGCTGATACGGCCGGGACGCGTGTTGCCGTTGGTCGCGGGTTCCAGCAGCCTCAGCCCCTCCGGCTCGGCGTTTCCATCCATTCGCAGAACCTCCCGCCCACGCGCGCCGATTTCAAAGTCGGGGCGATGGGTGGCTGTGACGATTCGTGCGTCACCGCTGTTGAGCTCGACTTCGACTTCGGTCAAGGGCAGGGGCCGGTCGTTGATGTTGCGCAGGCCCAGCAGCAGCGTGATTTGCTCTTCCTGACGTTCCAGGCCGTCCAGGGTGACCTGCGGCAGTTCGCCGGTGACTCCGCGGGGGCCGGAGGCGCAGGCAGTCAGTGCGGTCAGCACAAGGGCTGCACTGAACAGCGTTGACTTGATGAGGCGTGCATGCATGGCTCATATGATACGGCAGGTATCGTCAGGGCTCGGAGCGCAGGCGCTTTGCATGGACGCCCGGCGGGGCCGTGCACCATCACCCAGAGGCTATTTGTCGTGCTTGATTCCTTTCCCGAAAACTTCACCGCCGTGGTCCAGGGCAGCAGCCGCGGTATCGGCCTCGGTCTGGTTCGGTACTTGCTCGACCAGGAGCGCGCCGGCCAGATCATTGCCTGCGCGCGCGATCCGGAATCCTCCAGCGGCCTGGCCGAGCTGGTCGAGTCCCATGGGCCCCGGCTGCAAACGCAGCGTCTTGACGTCACCGATGCGCAGCAGCTCAAGGCCCTGGCCGACCGGCTGCAGGAAGAAGACCTGCGGCCGCATCTGGTCCTCAACGTGGCCGGTATCCTGCACGGGGACAACGGGCTGGCTCCGGAAAAGCGCCTCGAAGATCTGGACTTTGAGCAACTGCAACGCGTGTTCGCCGTCAATGCGTTCGGACCGGCGCTGCTGTGTCGCTATCTGCTGCCGGTGATGGCCGGCGACGGCAAGGCGGTGCTGGCGGCGCTGTCGGCGCGGGTCGGCTCGATTGGCGATAACCGCCTGGGCGGCTGGTATGCCTATCGCTCCAGCAAGGCAGCGCTCAACCAGTTCCTGAAGACCGCCTCGATCGAAGCGCGGCGCCGTTTCAAGAATGTGGTGATCGCGGCCCTGCATCCGGGCACGACCGATACCGACCTGTCCAGACCGTTCCAGGCCAACGTGCCCGAAAACAAGTTGTTCAGCACCGAATATGTCGCCGAGCGCTTGCTCAGCGTTATTGACCAGATCGATCTCGACGACAGCGGGGGGTTTTTTGCCTGGGACGGTGAGGCCATTCCATGGTGAGTCGCCCAGACAATTCAACAAATGATAAGGCGGGCAAGGGCTCAAATCTGGTAGCTTGAAAAGTTGTCGAGCCGGTCGGACAAGACGTTGAAATGAGTATTGAGAGCCTGGACCTCGAGGAAGTTGTCGACCGCGCGCTGGCTCATCTCGACGGCAAGATCGTGATGGGGCTGCCGTTAGGCCTAGGCAAACCGAATCGGCTGGTCAACGCCTTTTACCGTCGGGCCAAGGCCGACAGCGCGATTCGCCTCGATATCGTGACTGCCCTTTCTCTCGATATACCCCAGCCCGGCCACTGGCTTGAAGAACGCATGGCCGGCCCTTTTCTGGAGCGGCATTTCGGGGCCGACTATCCGCGTCTGGATTACCTCCGTGATCTGGCCCGGGAGGCAGTACCGGACAACATTCGGCTGATCGAGTTTTACTTTCAGGCCGGCGATGCGCTGGGCAAGCCTCAGCGCCAGCGTCACTACATCAGCTCGAACTACACCCACGTGGCGCGCGATCTGGTTGACCGCGGCGTCAACCTGACCATGCAGCTGGTCGCCGGTCCGCGCGACGGTCGATTGAGCCTGTCGTGCAATCCCGATGTCAGCGTCGAGTTGCGCCGGCGTCTGGACAGCGTTCCGGACCGGCCCTGTTTCAATATCGGGCAGGTTCATCCGGACTTGCCCTTCATGCAGGGCGATGCCGTCGTTGATCCGGACTTTTTTGATTTGCTTATCGACACCGACCCGGACCAGCGTTTGTTTGCGCTGCCGCGTGGCGCCGTTTCGCCGCAGGATCACGCCGTGGGCTTTCATGCCAGCCGTCTGGTGGCAGACAACGGCACGCTGCAGATCGGCATCGGCTCGCTCAGCGATGCCCTGATTCACAGTCTGATCCTGCGCCATCTCAACAACCCGCGCTACCAGAAACTGGTGGACGAACAGGTGCCGCAAGCCACGAATCTGGACCAACACAAGCCTTTCTACGGCGGGCTCTACGGCGCCAGCGAAATGTTCATGGATGCCTTCATGCACCTGTATCGCGCCGGCATTTTAAAACGCGAGGTGTTTGACGACCCGGACCTGCAGGAGCGAGTCAACGCCGGCGAAAAGCCGGACGATGCCGGCGCCGGCATCCTGATGGACGGCGGTTTTTTTCTCGGCACCGCCGAGTTCTATGATTTTTTGCGGGCGCTGGATGCTTCAGAGAGTCCGCGTTTTCGCATGCACGGGGTCGAACGGATCAATCAGCTTCCCGGCGGGTCGGAGCGCCTGTATGCGGCGCAGCGCCGCCGCGCGCGTTTCGTCA
>CAZUTZ010000015.1:0-4932 GCA_964623655.1 uncultured Wenzhouxiangella sp. | reverse complement strand
CAACATCTGCATGATGGTCACGGCCACCGGCGCAGCGGTGTCGGACGGGCTGGCCGATTACCAGCTGGTTTCCGGCGTTGGCGGTCAATACAATTTTGTCGCCATGGCCCACGCCCTGGAGGACGCGCGTTCGGTTCTGATGCTGCGCGCGGTTCGCGAAAGCAATGGGCGGCGCCGGTCCAATATCGTCTGGGATTATCCGCACGTGACCATCCCGCGTCATTTGCGCGACCTGGTAGTGACCGAATACGGTGTCGCTGACTTGCGCGGTCGGACCGATGAGCAGTGCATTCAGGCCCTGGTAGGCATCATGGATGCCGAATTCCAGGACGAGCTGGTCGAGCGCGCCAAGTCGGCCGGCAAGCTGGCGCGGGACTGGCAGGTGCCTGCAGCGGCCCGCCGCAATACGCCTGAGCGGATCGAGGAGGTCTTTGTGCCGCCGTTCTTCCCCAACTGGCCGTTCGGCAGTGACTTCAGCGAAGTGGAACAGCGCTTGATACCGGCGCTGAAGCGGCTCAAAAGCTGGTCTAAGCAGCGCCGCAAGCTGATTGGGGCGCTTTTCAAGGGCCGCCCGGACCAGTTTCCGGATGAATTGGCCCGCATGAAACTCAAGCAGCCGGATTCGTTGCGCGAGCGGGTCTATGCGCGCTTGCTGGCGGCAGCCCTGGCCGAGACGGCATCTGAATCATCTTCGAGCTGACGCGCCAGCCAGTCGCTGATCGCTTGTGCGCTGCTGTCGGGTTCGTCCATCCAGCGATAATGGTCGGGCGGTCCTGAAAACGCCTCGCGGGCCAGGACCTGCTGCTCGTGGTTCGCGCCAGGCAGCTTGCCTTTGAGCCATTCCAGCGATGATTGCGGCACGAACCAGTCGTCGGCCATGCGCAGGCTGAAAACCGGAACCTTCAGCGTACGCATGCCCTGTTCCAGATCATGATCGACGCCGAGCGGCCGATAGCGCCCGGTGCGCCCGCTCTGCGTCCAGTCGCGAATGACCCCGCGCGCCTCGCGCCCGGCAAAAGCCAGTTGCCGGCCCGGATAGTGGCCGACCAGTGCGGCTACCGCCGGCATGCCCACGAACACGGCCGGCAAGCCCAGACGCATCCAGCCGCGGAAAGCCTTGAAGTAGGGTGCGCCGCCGGCGACGATCAGCAATCCCTCGCAGGTTTGCGGGCGCAACGCCGCCAGCAGGCAGGCAAGCTGCGAGCCCAGGCTGTGACCGCCAAGAATCAGAGGCTGCTCGCCGCTGGAGGTCTGAATCCGTTCCAATGCGCTGGCCAGATCCTGCTCCAGCAGCTCACGATAGCCCCAGTCGGTCGACCGGTCGGCGCGCAGGCTGGAAGAGCCGAGACCGCGCCATTCGTGAATCCAGGTTTCGATGCCGACCTGACTCAAGGCCTCGGCAAAGGCAATGTAGTGCCGGGCGGTGACGCCCATGCCGGGCAAAAACAACAGCCGCGCGCGCGGCTGTTCGGCGGGAAGGTGGATCAATTCAAATCGATGCCCGTCGGGAGTCTCGACGACGAGCACCGGTTTTTGATGGGGCATTGTGTCGCGCCTGCTCAAACCCGGCGCGAAGTTTAACGCCAGGGGCGCCAGCCCGGGTAGTTAAAGAAGCGGCCCGGATGTTTTCGCCTCCGCGAAGCTCCGGGCCGCATTTTCAGGGCTGTTAATCGTCGTTGATCTCTTCCTCGATGTCTTCGAGGGCGTCTTCGGCGTCCTCGCCCATCTCATCGAGGGCGTCGCGCGCGTCTTCCACGGTTTCGTCGACTTCTCGTCCGGCTTCTTCTGCCGGTCCGGGCTCTCGGCAACCGGTCAGCGCGATGGCCGCCATGAACGCAATCGCCAGGGCCATGGCAACCGATTTAAGAGTCATCCTCATTTCGAGTCCTCCATCAGTTCGTTGAGCTTTTTGGCGATGGTTTCCTTGCTGTCGCCGTACTTTTCGCGAATCCGCGCAATGAGCTCATCCTTGTTGCCTTCGGCTTTCTTGACCTCGTCGTCGGTCAGATCACCCCAGGTCTGCTTGATTTTCGCCGACACGCGGTCCAGACGTCCTTGTGCTTGATCTTCGTTCATGATTTCTCTCCAGTTGAATGGCACGACCTGCAAAGCTAGCCTTTCGGCATACGCCGCTCAATAACCAAAGTTAAGGCATGGCAATGAAGATCCGCCTAGGCTTGTCACTCATCGAATGGTTGAACAGGAGCAAGTTGAATGTTTTCTTGGGCACTGATGTTTTTGATTGTGGCGATTATCGCCGGGGTGCTGGGTCTCTCAGGGATTGCCGGCATCGCGGTTGAAATTGCCTGGATTCTGTTTGTCGTTGGTCTCATCCTGGCGGTCATTTTCTTCATTGTGGGAAGGCGCCCGCCGGTCTAGCAAATTTTTCCGCGGTTCTCCGGAGATCCCCTGGTGGGCCATTAGTCGAATTCCGGTTCTCGCTTTTCCATCTTTGCGCGCATCGCTTCGCGCTGGTTTTTGCCCAGCAGCAGTTTGAGCTGCAGCCAGCGCTCGCGCCGCAGTGCACGCCTCTCCGAGGCCTGGCGAGTCTCCCGGAAAAGCCGCTTGACGCCGCTGACCGCATCCGGGGAGTGTTTGCCCAGATCTTGGGCGTATTTCTCGGCGGCGGTCAGGGGCTGCGGCTCGATGCGGCTGATCAGGCCCAGCGCGAGGGCCTCCCGGGCGTCGAATTGCCGGCCGGTCATGGCCAGATCCATGGCGACATCGACAGGGACCAGTCCGCGCAGAGTGACTGATGCGCCCATGTCCGGAAGCAAACCCCACTGGATCTCCATGATGGAAAACACGCAGTCCGGCGCCGCGAAGCGGAAATCGCAGCCCAGAGCCAGCTGCAGACCGCCCCCGAAACAATAGCCCTGGGTGACGGCGATGACCGGTACCGGCAGATCGCGCCAGGCCAGGCACATGCGCTGGAACAGGTTGTCTTTCTTCAACCCGGGCAAAAAGCCGGCCAGCAGTCGCGCCGGCTGCCGGGTTGCGCTGGCGAAATCCAGTCCGGCGCAGAAAGCCGGGCCTTCGCCATGCAGAATGACAGCGCGAACGTCAGCTTGTTTTCTGACCCGCTTCGCTGCCTCGACCAGCGCTTGAATCATGTCCAGATCCAGGCCGTTGAATTTTTCCGGCCGGCTCAGCGCCACGCGGGCGGTCTTGGATTCAAATTCAACGGTGACGCGATCGCGGATGCGCTCCATCGTGGCCTCTTTTTTTAAGGGCTATGCCAGGTAAGGCAAACCTTAACGGATTTGCTCGCTCGCCCGAATTCGAGTTTTTCATCCTGAGTCGTTTTCTCTATTCTGCCCGGCCGGCATGGCGATCAGCGGCGAATAGTGACGGGGCCGCTTGCTGGTCGCCATAAAGCAGTATTCTTGAACCCCTTCGACAGGGCGGCTGCCGGGTCGCGCTGTTATGGTGCACGGGATGGGTTGTGATGCGAGATGATTGAATGTTGCCGTTGATTGCTGACTGGCTGGGGGACGCTTTCGGTCCACTTCGCCTGTTTAACAGCCATCTTTTTCTTGCCGCGCTGGCCGCGGCACTGGGCGCAGCGCTGACCTTCTGGCTCTTGCCGCGGTTTTGGTCCAGGCTGCCGCTGGACCGGGGTCGGGCTTTTGCCGTCGGGTCGGCGGCCAGCGTGGGCAAGCCAATGGGTGCGGGCCTGATTTTCGTTCCCGTATTCGCCTTGCTGGCGCTGCTGGTCACGCCGCTGGAATGGCCGTGGCTGCTGGTGACCGCCTGCGTGCTGGCCAGCATGGTCATCGGCTATTTCGATGATCGGGCCGAGGGCGGCTACAGCGAGTATCTGCTGGGCGCCTTCGATCTGGTGGTCAGCGTGCTGGTCGCGGCAGCGGTCTGTCAGATGATGCCGTTCGAACTGTGGTTGCCGCTGATCAGTGAACCCTGGGTCATCCCGCCATGGCTGTTCATCGCCGGTGGCACGGTGCTGGTTTGGACCTGCATCAACGCCACCAACGCCTCCGACGGCGTCGACGGGCTGTCAGGCAGCCTGTCGGTGATTTCCCTGCTGGCGCTGGGCGCCATTCTCTACAGCATCGTCGGCCATCGCGAAATAGCCGACCATTTGCTGGTGCCGCATTATCCATCGGCTCCTGACTGGGCCCTGCTGGCGTTCGCCATGGCCGGCTGCCTGGCCGCCTATCTCTGGTACAACGCCCATCCCAGCCAGGTTTTGATGGGCGATGCCGGCTCGAGGCCGATCGGGCTCCTGGTCGGGGTTCTGGTGCTGGCCAGCGGCAACCCCTTTCTGGTACTGGTCGTCGCCGGCGTCGTCTTGGTCAACGGGGGAACCGGGCTGGTCAAGGTGGCGCTGCTGCGTTTTCTGCGGATCGGCATCTTCGGCTCGGTGCGTTTCCCGCTGCACGATCACGTGCGCCAGCGCCTGGGCTGGTCCAACACGCAGGTCATGATGCGGTTTGTTCTGATTCAGGCGCTCGGCCTGGGATTGCTGATGGTGCTGCTGTTCAAACTCCGCTGATCGGGCTCGCCGGCCACTGTATGAAAAGTGGCCATACTGGTTGCCGTCGTTTGCTGAGCTATCCTGAACGCCTTCATGCAATCTGACTTCAGCCGTTGGCCAAGGCTTCAGTGTGCTCCAAATCATTGAGGCTGCTCGTAAAGTGACCGGGCAAGCGATTCCCTATTCGGTCGAGGGCAGACGCCCCGGCGATCCTGCGGCGCTGGTCGCCAGCGCCGGGAAGGCCCGCCGCGAACCGGGCTGGCAACGGATCCGTGCGTTGCAGGTGCATCCGGAGTTACTGGGATGCCGTCGCGCGTGAGTCAGCTCAGCAATCAATCACAACATCCACGTTTTTGATGTTTTGATGCCTAAAACGCTGATGTTATGGTGCAATCATGGGTTTATCGCTGACCATTGACGACGATTTGGCAAGGGCT